>JBOHAW010000277.1:0-11457 GCA_050697975.1 Gaiellaceae bacterium | reverse complement strand
AGCACATCCTGCTCGGGCTCGTGCGCGAGAACGAGGGCGTCGCCGCCCGCATCCTGCTCGACTTCGACGCCGACGCCGAGAAGATCCGCAACGAGATCATCCGCATGCTCTCGGGGCCGGGGCGGCGCCAGCAGGGCGGCGGCTCAGGCGGCAGCGGCGGCGAGAAGTCGAAGAGCTCCAAGCTGCTCGACCAGTTCGGGCGAAACCTGACGAAGCAAGCCTCGGAGGGCAAGCTCGACCCCGTCGTCGGGCGCCAGAACGAGATCGAGCGCGTGATGCAGATCCTCTCGCGCCGCACGAAGAACAACCCGGTCCTGATCGGCGAGCCGGGTGTCGGCAAGACGGCCGTCGTCGAGGGCCTCGCGGCGCGGATCAGCAACAACCAGGTGCCCGAGCTTCTGAAGGGCAAGCAGATCTACACGCTCGACCTCGCCGCGCTCGTGGCCGGCTCGAAGTACCGGGGCGAGTTCGAGGAGCGCCTGAAGAAGGTGATGAAGGAGATCACCCAGCGCGGCGACATCATCCTCTTTATCGACGAGCTCCATAACCTCGTCGGCGCCGGCGCGGCGGAGGGCGCGATCGACGCGGCCTCGATCCTGAAGCCCGCGCTCGCGCGCGGCGAGCTGCAGACGATCGGTGCGACCACGCTCGACGAGTACCGCAAGTACCTCGAGCGCGACGCGGCGCTCGAGCGGCGCTTCCAGCAGATCCGCGTCGACGAGCCGTCCGTGGACGACACGGTGCAGATCCTGCGCGGCCTGCGCGATCGCTACGAGGCGCACCACCGCTGCAAGATCTCCGACGACGCGCTCACGGCCTCCGCCACGCTGGCCGACCGCTACATCCAGGATCGCCACCTGCCCGACAAGGCGATCGACCTGATCGACGAGGCCGCCTCGCGCATGCGCATCCGCTCGATGAGCGCCCCGCCCCGCTACCGCGAGCTGGAGGAGGAGATCGAGAAGGTCCGCAAGGACAAGGAGGAGTCGATCGAGAACCAGGAGTTCGAGAAGGCGGCCTCCCTGCGCGACAAGGAGCGCAAGCTCACGCAGAAGAAGCGTGAGCTCGAGGAGGACTGGCGCTCGAACGAGAACGCGGAGCAGCAGCCCGAGGTCGGCGAGGAGGAGATCGCCGACATCGTCTCGATGTGGACGGGCATCCCGGTCTTCAAGCTGACCGAGGCCGAGTCGCAGAAGCTGATCCGCATGGAGGAGGAGCTGCACAAGCGCGTCGTCGGCCAGCACCAGGCGATCGTCGCCGTCTCCAAGTCGATCCGCCGTGCCCGCGCGGGGATCAAGGACCCGAAGCGGCCGACCGGCTCGTTCATCTTCCTCGGCCCCTCGGGCGTCGGGAAGACCGAGCTGGCGCGCACGCTGGCCGAGTTCCTGTTCGGTGACGAGGACGCGATGATCCAGGTGGACATGTCGGAGTACATGGAGAAGCACTCCGTGTCCCGGCTCGTCGGCTCGCCCCCGGGCTACATCGGCTACGACGAGGGCGGTCAGCTAACCGAAGCGGTCCGGCGCAAGCCCTACTCGGTCGTCCTCTTGGACGAGGTCGAGAAGGCGCACCCGGACGTCTTCAACATCCTGCTCCAGATCCTGGAGGACGGGAAGCTGACCGACGCGCAGGGGCGCAAGGTCGACTTCCGGAACGTGATCGTGATCATGACCTCGAACATCGGCGCGGCCCAGATCTCCAAGAACCAGGGGCTCGGCTTCTCGATCGGCGACGAGTCCGGCCTCTCCTACGAGGACATGAAGTCGCGCGTGGTGGGCGAGCTGAAGAAGGTGTTCCGGCCCGAGCTCCTGAACCGGATCGACGAGATCATCGTCTTCCACAAGCTGGCCAAGGAGGAGATCCTCCGCATCGTCGACATCCTCCTGAAGCGGCTGCGCGAGCAGATGGGCGTGCACGAGGTGGCGATCGAGCTCACGGACGAGGCGAAGGAGCTCCTGGTCGAGAAGGGCTACGACCCGGCGATGGGCGCCCGCCCGCTGCGGCGCGCGATCCAGTCCACGATCGAGGACCCGCTCGCCGACTTCGTGCTCGGCCGGACGCTCGAGCCGGGCTCGACGATCCTGGTCGGGCGCAGGGCGGGCGATGCACCGCCGCCGCCCGCCGAGGGCGAGGAGCCGACGCCCGACGTCGACATCGTCGTGCTCCCGCCCGACGTGACGGCCGAGCGCGTGACCGTGCCCCCGGCGGAGCCCGCCGGCGAGGAGCCCGAGGAGACGAGCTCCGAGGAGGAGTGATTCGGGCGGCGCCCGCGATGGGCGCTCGCTGATCTCTCTTCGCTGAGACTCGGGATCTCGACGATCCTGGTCGGGGAGTGGGGAGCAGCGGCCCGGAGGCCGCCGCTCTCGTCATAGAGGTCAGACGCCTTCGGTCGTGCTGGGCGGCGGCGGCGCGGGGGGCGGAGCCGGCGTGTCCGGCGTGCGGTCGACCGCGGCGGCCACCGGCGCCTCGCTCCTCCGCATCCACGCGCCGACGGCGACGGCCGCCGCGAGCAGCACGCCGAGGTAGCTCGCCCACGCCGAGTAGTCGTCGGCGAGGTTCTTGATCAGCGCGAACGCGAGGATGAGCGCGCCGAGCGCCAGCGTCACCGTGGTCTCCGGCAGGTCGACCGGAATGTTGACGCTGAAGAGCCGGAGCCCGACCCAGACGAGCAGTGCGATCGTGAGCAGGCCGAGCATCACTCCCCAGAAGCCGTGCCAGGCGTTCGCGGAGACCGAGCCCGCCTCGACACCGGCCACGTCGAAGGAGATCTTCTGCCAGGCGAGGAACGTGTCGATGAAGAGCAGCAGTCCCGCGCCGAGGACGATCTTCGTCCCCGTGGAGAGAGCCTTGAGGTCGGGCATGTCGAGCTTCCTTTCGGTCGGCTACACGGGCGTCGTCGGGCGACAGTCTGTCGTGTGGGGCGGTTGGAGGGAAGGGGGATCGAGACGAATTCGGCACAGAGACGTCAGGCCCTGTTCCTAGACTGGGGGAGTGGCGAAGGCGACCCTCCAGTACGCGTGCACCGAGTGCGGCTACTCGGCCGGCCGCTGGTTCGGAAAGTGCCCGGCGTGCGGAACGTTCGGGACGCTCGTCGAGGAGGCGCCCCCGACCGTGGCGAAGGCCGGCGCCGCGGCGAAGCCGCTGCTCCGCCTGCTCGACGTCGAGGTCGAGGAGGCCGCGCGCATCCCGACCGGCGTCGCCGAGCTCGACCGCGTGCTCGGGGGCGGGCTCGTCCCCGCCTCGCTCGTGCTCGTCGGCGGGGAGCCCGGCGTCGGCAAGTCGACGCTCTTGCTCATGGCCCTCCGCGCCATCAGCCGCGAGCGAAGGGCGCTGCTCGTCACCGGCGAGGAATCGGCGGCCCAGGTGAAGCTGCGCGCCGAGCGCCTCGGCGGCGCCGATCGCGTCGAGATCCTCGCCGAGACCGAGCTCGACGCGGTGTGCGCCACGCTCGAGCGCGAGCGCCCCGCCGTCTGCGTGATCGACTCGGTGCAGACGCTGTACTCCGCGGAGCTCGGCTCCGCGCCGGGCTCCGTCGCCCAGGTGCGCGAAGCCGCCGGGCGGCTCCTGCGCGTGTCGAAGGAGGCCGGGGTCGCCACCATCCTCGTCGGTCACGTGACGAAGGACGGCTCGGTGGCCGGGCCGCGCGTGCTCGAGCACCTGGTCGACTGCGTGCTCCAGTTCGAGGGCGATCGCCTGCGCGCGCACCGTGTCCTCCGCGCGGCCAAGAACCGCTTCGGCTCGACGAACGAGATCGCCGTCTTCGAGATGACCGGAGCCGGGCTCGTCGGCGTGGCCGAGCCCTCGGAGCTGTTCGGACGGAGCGAGCCGGGCGAGATCGGGGCGGCGGTCGCCTGCGCGCTCGAGGGGACGCGGCCGATCATGCTCGAGATCCAGGCGCTCGTGGCGCGTACGGACCTGGCGATGCCGCGTCGCGTCGCGACCGGCGTCGACCCCAAGCGGCTGGCGATGATCGTCGCCGTGCTCTCCCGCCACGCCGGCCTCGCTCTCGGCACCGCCGACGTCTTCGTCAACGTGGCGGGCGGGGTCCGCATCGACGAGCCCGGGGCCGACCTCGCGGTCGCGCTCGCGATCGCCTCCGCCGCCAAGGGCGCCCCTGCGCGCGAGGGGATGGCCGCGTTCGGGGAGATCGGGCTGACCGGACGCCTCCGGGGCGCGACCCAGACCGACCGGCGCCTGGAGGAGTGCGCGAGGTTCGGGATCCGGCGCGTGCTGGCGCCGGCCGGCACGATCGACGCGCATGGCACAATCGAGTCCGTCGGGGCGAAGACGCTTCGGCAGGCGATGGGAGCGGGACTCGATGCAGACCGGTCCGAAGCAGCCTAAGCGGGACGAGCGCGGGCAGAGCGCCCTCGGCTTCACGCGCTCCCCCTCGGAGGCCGACCCCCGCACCGATCCGCAGCTCCTCGCGGCGATCGCGCGCATCGCACCGGGTACCGAGCTGCGCCAGGCGATCGACGACATCATCCTCTCGCACGAGGGGGCGCTGATCGTGGTCGGCGACCCGGCAGCGCTCTCCTTCCTCTACTCGGGCGGCATTCGCCTCGACCAGCCCTTCACGCCCCAGCTTCTGTACGAGCTGGCCAAGATGGACGGGGCGATCATCGTCAACGAGGCCTGCACGAAGCTCGCGTACGCGAATGTGCAGCTGATGCCCGACCCGACGATCGCCTCGAACGAGACGGGCACGCGCCACCGAACCGCCGAGCGTGTCGCCAAGCAGACGGGCGCGCTCGTGATCTCGATCTCCCAGCAGCGCGAGACCGTCACCGCCTTCCTCGGCCCCACCCGCTACCAGCTCGACCCGATCGCCGACGTGCTCGCGAAGTCGAACCAGGCGCTGCACACGCTCGAGACGTACCGGCAGCGGCTCGAGCAGGTGCTGACCCGCCTGACGGCGCTCGAGTTCCAGACCGCGGTCGTGCTCGACGACGTCCTCGTCGTCCTCCAGCGGGCCGAGATGACGACGCGGATGGCCGAGGAGATCGAGCGCGACTGCGTCGAGCTCGGCACGGAGGGCCGGATGATCCGCCTTCAGCTCGAGGAGCTCGTCGGGGAGGTGCCGACCGAGAAGGTCACGGTCGTCCGCGACTATCACGCGTCGGCCGAGCTGGCCGACACGGTCGCCGCCGCCGGTGCCCTGGCCGAGCTCGCCTACGGGCAGCTGCTCGGCTTCGACGTGCTCGCCGAGCTGCTCGGATACCCGCGCTCGGTCAATCCGCTCGACCACAGCGTCGCGCCGCGCGGGTACCGCGTGCTCTTTCACATCCCGCGCGTGCCCGAGGGCGTGATCGGGAAGGTGGTCGCCGGGTTCGAGGGGTTGGAGTCGATCGTGCGCGCCTCTCAGCGCGAGCTCGAGGCCGTCGATGGCGTCGGCTCCGGCCGCGCCCGCGAGATCCGCGAAGGCCTGCGGCGGCTCCAGGAGCACAACCTCGTTGACCGCTATTTGCAGCTGTAGCCGGGCCTGGCAACCTCCGCTCTGAGCAGGGATTTTCCCTTCCAGACCACGAAAATCCCTGGAAAAGCTGGCATTTTTACCAAACTTTCGCTATAGTGGACGGTCTTCCGCCGGCGGGAATCGCTCCGCCGGCGTCTCTGCGACAGCGAACGGTGACACCAGGGGAGGACGGCTTGTACAAGCTCGGCGACAAGGTGGTCTATCCGCACCACGGGGCGGGCACGATCGTGAAGAAAGAGGTCCGCGAGGTGCTGGGCCAGAAGCGCGAGTACCTGACCATCAAGATCCTGCACAACGACATGACGGTCAACGTGCCGTGCGAGAACGCCGAGAAGGTCGGACTCCGCAAGGTGAGCGACACGAAGATGATCGACCAGGTCCACAAGGCGCTCACGGGCGGAAGCACCGAGATGCCGAAGAACTGGAACCGCCGCTTCAAGCACAATCGCGACAAGATGAAGACGGGCGACATCCTCGAGCTGGCCGAGGTCGTCCGCAACCTCTCCCTGCGCGACCACGAGAAGGGCCTCTCCACCGGCGAGAAGCAGATGTTCGTCAAGGCCAAGAAGATCCTTGCCAGCGAGCTCATGTACGCCAAGGGCATGGACGAGGAAGAAGCCGGCGTGTGGCTCGACGAGGTGCTCTCCGCCGCCGGGCCGAACGGCGGCGCGAGCGGCAAGAAGACGAAGGCGAAGGCAGCCGCGGCCGTCTAGCCGGGCCGCGCGAGCTTGAGCGTCTGGGCGATCCTCGCCGCGGCAGGCACCGGCGAGCGGCTCGGCGCGGACCGGCCCAAGGCGTTCGCGCGGCTCGGTGAGCTGCCGCTCCTGGCCGAGAGCCTGCGCCGGCTCGAGGCCTCCGACTGGGTGGACGCGATCGTGATCGCCGCGCCGGCGGGATGGGAGGAACCGGCCATCCTCCTCGCCGAGGAGCTCGGCGCCGGCAAAGTGAGCGCCTGCGTGACCGGAGGAGCGACCCGTGCCGAGTCCGTGCGGATCGCGCTCGGCGAGGTGTCCGGGGACGCGACGGTCGTGCTCGTGCACGATGCCGCGAGGCCGGTGCTTCCCGACGACCTGATCGAGCGCCTGCTCGCGCCGCTGTCCGAAGGCTGGGACGGCGTCGTGCCCGCGCTGCCGGTGGCGGACACGGTCAAGCGCGTCGAGGGCGACCGCGTTCTCGAGACGCTCGACCGGACGGAGCTCGTGGCGGTGCAGACACCGCAGGCCTTCCTCGCCGACGCTCTGCGCGCGGCCGTCGCCCCGGGCGGCGAGGCGAGCGACTGCGCGGCGCTCGTGGAGGCGCGCGGCGGCCGGATCAAGGTCGTGCCCGGCGACCGGCGGCTGCTCAAGGTGACGAGCCCGGAGGACCTGGAGCTGGTGGCGACATGGCTGTGAGGGCCGTCTTCTTCGACGTCGGCGAGACGCTCGTCGACGAGTCCGCGTACTGGTCGGAGCACGCGCGCCGGCTTGACCTCCCTCCGCATGTCCTCTGGGCCGCCCTCGGGGTGGTGATCGAGCGCGGTGAGCACCACCGCCGGGTGTTCGACCTCCTCGGCGCCGACCGCTCTCAGCTCGAGGAGGTCGTGTACGACAGCGCCGACTTCTACCCGGACGCCCTGCCGTGCCTCGAGGCGCTGCGATCGGCCGGCTACTTCGTCGGGATCGCCGGCAACCAGACCGCGCGGCTCGAGCAGTGGACGCGCGAGCAGAGCCTCCCCGTAGACGTGATCGCTTCGTCGGCGAGCTGGGGCGTCGAGAAGCCGGCGCCGGAGTTCTTCGCGCGCGCCTGCGAGTCGGCCGCCTGTGAGCCGCGTGAGACGGCCTACGTCGGCGACCGCGTCGACAACGACGTCGTGCCCGCGACCGAGGCCGGGCTGGTGGCCGTCCACGTGCGCCGCGGGCCGTGGGGCTACCTCCAGCAGGGCGCCGAGCGAGCGCGGGTCCGCGTCGGCTCGCTGGCCGAGCTGCCCGAGGCGCTGAGCCGTGTCTGAGGTCCGGGTCGGCATCGGCGTCGACGCGCACGCGCTCGTCGAGGGGGTGCCGCTCGTCCTCGGTGGGGTCGAGATCGCGGCGGCTCGCGGCCTCGCGGGCCATTCGGACGGCGACGTGCTGGCGCACGCGCTCATCGACGCTCTACTCGGCGCGGCGGGGCTGGCGGACATCGGCGCCCTCTTCCCTCCGGGCGAGGAGCGATGGCGCGGCGCCTCGTCGCTCGAGCTGCTCGGGCGCGCCTACGGCGAGGTGCGCGAGGCGGGATTCGAGCTCGTCAACGCAGACGTCGTCCTGATCGGAGAGCGCCCGCAGCTCGCCCCGCATCGCGACGAGATACGGGCGCGGCTGGCTGCGGCGATCGGGGTCGAGCCCGGACAGATCGCGGTGCGGGCGACGACGACCGACCGTCTCGGCTTCACGGGCCGGGGAGAGGGACTGGCGGCGCAGGCGGTCGCGCTCGTCAGGCGGCGCGAGGCCTAGACGAAGGCGAGGATCGCGGCCGCCGCGATTCCCCAGCACGCGATCGTGGCGAGGATCGGCACGTCGGTGATCAGCACGCGCTCGGGCTCCTCGCCGAGGCTCCGCTGCTGCACGAGGAACAGGTACCGGAAGAGCCCGAAGACGACGAACGGGATCGTCGCCATCATCGCCGGCGAATCCGTGGCCGTGAAGGTGTAGATGCTGTACGAGCAGATCGCGGAGGCGGCCGCGATCGAGACGAGCTGATCCACCAGCGCGAGCGAGTAGCCCGCGAGCACCGGCCGTCCGGCGCTCTCGGTTCCCCCGGTCTGGACGAGCTCGCCGCGCCGCTTGGCGAGCGCGAGGAAGAGCGCGAGCAGGCCCGTGCAGAGCACGAGCCAGGGCGAGAGGCGGACGTCGACCGCGATCGCGCCCGCGGCGGCCCTCGTCACGAAGAGACCGGCGATGGCGAAGACGTCGAGCAGGACGACGTGCTTGACGGCGAGGCTGTACGCGGCCTGCATGCCGGCGAAGGCGACGAGGAGGAGGAGCGAGAGCGGGCTGACGAGAGCGCCGAGGGCGAGCGCGACTGCGGCGAGCACCCCGGCTGCGACGAGCGCCGAGCGCGGGGAGAGCTCGCCGCTCGCGATCGGGCGGAAGCGCTTGAGCGGGTGCGCGGCGTCGAGCTCCCGGTCGCGGACGTCGTTGACGAGGTAGGCCGCGCTCGAGGCCGCGCAGTAGGCGGCGAAGACCGAGACGGCGTCGACCCAGCGGGCGAGATCGCCGAGCTTGGCGGCGAAGAGGATGCCCGCGAAGAGCAGGAGGTTCTTCGTCCACTGGTGCGGGCGGGCCGCCCGGACGAGCGCGCGCAGGCCGCCGGTCCGGCGCTCCAGAGGTGCCGGGAGCGGCTCGACCGCCTCGAGATAGCCCACCTGGACGGCGCGCTCGACCATGTGCTCGATATCGGCCGCGCCGGTCGCCCGCTTGAACGCGGCGCCGCGGGTCAAGGGGCCCACAGACTGCGCCGATACACGGGAGCGATGCCCGCGGCCGGCCTCCGCGCGACCCTCTCCCGCCCCGTCGATCCGGGGCGCCTGCTGCGCATGCTCGAATGGACGACGCTGGCCGCCGCTGTCGGCTTCTACTCGATCTTCATCGCCCGGACGGCCTTCCGCGTCGGCGGCGAGCGCTACTTCACGCTCTTCGACGACGCGATGATCTCGATGCGCTACGCCCGGAACCTGGCCGATGGGCACGGACTCGTCTGGAACCCGGGCGAGCAGCCGGTGGAGGGCTACACGAACTTCCTCTGGACGCTCTGGATGGTGTTCGTCCACCTACTCGGGCTGCCCGAGTCGAAGATCGCGCTCGCCGTGATGATCTCCGGTGTCCTCCTGCTCGTCGGCAACGTCCTGCTCGTGCGCCGAATCGCCGAGAGGCTGGCGCCCGGCCGGCCCTGGATCCGGCTGCTGGCGCTCGTCCTCGTCGCCTTCTACTACCCGCTGGTCTACTGGACGCTGCGCGGCACGGAGGTCGGCCTGCTCGCGTTCCTGACGTCGGCGGGGATCCTGCTGACGCTCAGATTGCGGGAGGATCCGCGGCGTCGAGACGTGGCGCTGCTCGCGGCCGTGCTCGCGCTCGGCCTGCTCACGCGCACCGACTTCGCCGTCACGGCGCTCGTCCTCGTCGCCTTCGTTGCGGCCCGGCGCCGGGTCGCCGCCGTCCTCCTCGGCACGATCGTGGCGACGATCGCCGCGCACACCGTCCTCCGCCTGGCGCTGTACGGCGACCTCCTGCCGAACACGTACTACCTCAAGGTCGAGGGCGTCTCCCTGGGCACGCGGCTCGCGCGCGGAGCGCGGGCGCTCGAGGTGGTCGAGCTGGCACACCTGTTCGCGCCGACGCTCCTCGCCGCGGGCTTCCTGCTCGCGCGCAAGCGCCGAAAGAACCTTGTGGCTCAGAGCCACAAGGTTCCCGGCGGCGGCGCCTGGCTGCTCGCCGGCGTTTTCCTCGCGCAGTGCGCCTACTCGCTCTACGTCGGCGGCGACGCGTGGGAGTACATGGAGTACAGCAATCGCTACCTCGCCCAGGCGATGCCGGGGCTGCTCGTGCTCGCCGCGCTCGGGCTCGCCGCGGCCGTGGGCGGCCGCAGTCGCCGCCTGGCCGCCGCGCTCGCGGCGTCGTTCGGCCTCGTAGGGCTCACCCTCGTGCTTCTCAAGGCGCCGATCGACCGCCTCCAGCCGAACGTGACGGCGACCTACGAGCCCAAGGCCATCGTCCTCGCCCTCGTGCTCGTCTTCGCCGCCCTCGCCGCGCCTCGAGTTCCTCGGCTGCGGCGGGCGCACGCGCTCGGGGCCGCCGTTGCGGCCGCCCTGCTCGTGGCCGCGCTGAACACGCACGCGCTGGCGGTGTGGACGGTGCAGGGCGGAGTCTTCGTCGCCGACGACGCGCTGATCTCACGCTACGGTCTGGCTCTGCGCCGCGCCACCACGGAGGACGCTTCGATCGCGGTCGTGCAGGCGGGCTCGATCCCGTATTTCTCGCACCGCCGCTCGATCGACCTGCTCGGGAAGAGCGACGCGCTCGTCGCCCACAGCGAGCCACAGCTGCCGATCTTCTATCCGGGTCACACCAAGTGGGACTACCGGCACAGCATCGTCCGGCTGAAGCCGGACGTGATCGCGCAGACGTGGTACATGCACTCGCGCGACCGGCCGATCTTCGACCGCTACGACTCGATCGGCTGGATCAAGCAGGCGTTCGTCGACCCGGACTCGACGCGGGTCGATCGCGACCGGCTGCGGCTCTTCCTCCTCGACGACGAGCGCTGGCTCACGGGAGCCTGACGAGCGCCCCCGCGACGCGCACGAGGCCGTCGCGGCGAAGCGCGTCCACGGCTTCCGCGTCCAGGTTCCGCAGCGGCTGCGGCGACTCGGCGACGAGACGCAGCGTCCGGGCGCGGCGCTGCCGGAACGACCCCTCGAAGCGGCTCTGCCGCCGAAGCGCCTCGTAGCGCCGTCCTCGGGAGGGGCACGCCGACGCGAGCGGGCAGATCCCGCAGCGGGGCACGCGCGCGAGGCAGACGCGGGCGCCGAGATCCATCAGCGCCTGGCCGCACGCGGGCCCGAACCGCCGCCCGGTGCGCTCCTGGACGCGGCGGACGTTGGTGTCCACCGGCAGGACGGGCTCGCCGAAGGCGAAGCTGCGGACGGCGTCGGCCGTGTAGCGCCCGACGCCGGGCAGCCGGGTCAGGTCGGTGGGCCAGCCCTCCGCGGCGATCGCGCAGGCGGCGCGATGGAGGTTGAGCCCGCGGCGGTTGTAGCCGAGCCCCTGCCAGGCGCGGATCACGTCGCCCGGCGAGGCCGCCGCGAGCGCCGCTGCGGTCGGCCAGCGCTCCAGCCACTCCAGCCAGCGTGGGATCACCCGCTCGACCTGCGTCTGCTGCAGCATCACCTCGCTGACGAGGATTGCGTAGGGGTCGCTCGTTCGCCGCCACGGGAGATCCCGTCCGTGTGCCTGGAACCAGGCCAGCAG
>JBOHAW010000276.1:0-3021 GCA_050697975.1 Gaiellaceae bacterium | reverse complement strand
GCCACGCCGAGCCGGTCGGCGATGATCTGGGAGAACGTCGTCGCGTGCCCCTGGCCGTGCGGCGAGGTGCCGATCAGCGCCTGCACGGTCCCGGTCGGCAGGCAGCGGATCGTCGCTCCGTCCCAGCCGCCGGCGCCGTAGCGGATGGCGCCGAGGATGCGTGACGGCGCCAGCCCGCACATCTCCATGTACGTGGAGAAGCCGATGCCGAGCAGCTTCGTGCCGCCGGCCGCGCGACGCTCCGACTGCTCGCGGCGGAAGTCGTCGTAGCCGACCATCTGGAGCGCCTTGTCGAGCGACGCCTCGTAGTCGCCCGAGTCGACCGTCAGGCCGGATGCGATCGTCTTCGGGAACTCCTTGATGAAGTTCTTGCGCCGCAGCTCGATCGGATCCATGTCGAGCTTGCGGGCGAGCGCGTCCACCGCCCGCTCGATCAGGTACGTGGCCTCCGGGCGGCCGGCGCCCCGGTAGGCGTCGGTCGGCGTCGTGTTCGTGAAGACGCCCGTGAACTCGACGTCGTAGCCCTCGATGTCGTACGCGCCGGCATAGACCCAGGCGCCGAGGAGGGGAGTCCCCGGCGTGATGATCTGGAGGTACGCGCCCATGTTCGGCCATAGCCGGGCGCGGAGCGCCGTGATCTTTCCGTCCTGCGTCGCCGCGAGCTCGATCCGCTGCACGACGTCGCGGCCGTGGCTCGTGGCCAGGTAGGCCTCCGAGCGCTCCTCGGTCCACTTCACCGGCCGCCCCAGCTTGCGCGCGAGGATGAGGCAGAGCGCCTCCTCGGCGTAGACGTTCAGCTTCGAGCCGAAGCCGCCGCCGACGTCCGGCGCGATCACCCGCAGCTTCGCCTCGGGGATTCCGGTCGTGCCCGAGAGGGTGACCCGGGCGATGTGCGGGATCTGCGTCGCCGACCACATCGTGAACTCGCCTTGGGCGGGCGACGGCTGCACGAGCACGCCGCGCGGCTCGATCGCGTTCGGCACGAGCCGCTGCTGGTAGTACCGCTCCTCGATCGTGACCGCCGCCTTCGAGAAGAGGCGGTCGGCGTCCCCGGCGGCGAGCGACCAGGTGTAGCAGTGGTTCGAGCCGAGGTCGTCGTGCACGATCGGCGCGCCGTCCGCGAGCGCCGCCTCGACGCCGGTCACGGCGGGGAGCGGCTCGTAGTCGACCGCGACCAGTTCGGCCGCATCCGTCGCGAGCGCGCGCGTCTCCGCGACGACCACGGCGACGGCGTCGCCGGCGTAGCGGGCCTTGTCCGGGGTGAGAGGCCAGTGCGGCGGGTTCTTCGTGTCCTCGGTGACGGGCCAGGCCATCGGCAGCGGGCCGGCCCACTCTCCGGCCAGGTCGGCGCCCGAGAACGCGGCGACGACGCCCTGGGCCTCCCGGGCCCCGGACGTGTCGACGCTCCGGATGCGGGCGTGTGCGTACGGGCTGCGGACGAGCACGGCCCAGACCATCCCGGGAACCGAGAGGTTCTCGGTGAAGCGCCCCTGTCCAGTGAGCAGCTTCGGATCCTCCTTGCGGGCGACGGTCGTGCCGACGTACGCCGCCCGTTGCTCCTCCGTAACAGTCATCTCGACCTCCTCAGGCGACGGCCGCGGCCTGCACGGCTTTGACGATGTTGTGATAGCCGGTGCAGCGGCAGAGGTTGCCCTCGAGCGCCTCGCGGATCTCCTCCTCGCTCGGGCTCGCGTTCTCGGCCAGGATGCCGACCGCGGCCATGATCATCCCCGGCGTGCAGAAGCCGCACTGGAGCGCGTGCTCGTCGGTGAAGGCCTGCTGGACGGGGTGGAGCGCGCCGTTTCCGGCGAGCCCTTCGATCGTGGTCACCTCGCGCCCGTCGGCCTGGACGGCCAGGACGGTGCAGGACTTGACCGACGCCCCGTCGAGCAGGACGGTGCACGAGCCGCACGACGACGTGTCGCACCCGACGTTCGTCCCGGTCAGCCCCAACTGCTCGCGCAGGAAATAGACGAGCAGCTGGCGGGGCTCGACCTCGGCCTCACGGCTGACGCCGTTGACGGAGACGGCGATTCCTCTCACTGCGACCTCCTTCCGAATAGACGAGCGATTGCGCGCCCGAGCGCGGCGAAGACGAGCGACAGACCCGAAACCGGTCTGGCCTGGGCGGCCACCGCCGCCTCGGCCTCCGCGGCCGTCGCGGCGGAGAGCTGCGCCCGCAGGCAGTCGGCGAAGCTCTGGAGCAGCCGGGACGAGACGTCCTCGATCAGTCCGCGCCCGTACTGCGCGACCGCCCCGGACATGGACAGGTCGGTGACGACGTCGATGCGAGTCCCGTCGGCGACCGGGGCGAGGCTCGACTCGATCGTCGCTCTCGCGGCTCCCCGGCCGCGCACCTCGCGTGCGTCGGCCGAGAGCCGTACGCGCCGGGCGGCCTCGTCGGCCTCCTCGCGTTTGACGTCCGTGGCGAAGCTGAGCGAGATGGGCCCGAGCTTCACGTTCAGCTTCGCCTTCCAGGTCGACTCGTCGACGGTCTCGGTGAGCTCCGCCCCCGGCATGCACGGGACGACGCGCGGTACGTCGAGGAGCAGGCTCCAGGCCGCCTCGGGTGCGGCGGGGACCTCGAACGAGTTCTCGAGCCGCATCAGCCCGCCGTGCTCAGGAAGGCGGCGGGATCGGCCTCGAAGCGCGAGCGGCAGCCCGGGCCGCAGAAGTGGTAGGCGACCCCCTCGTGCGTCGCAACCTCGGCGCCGCCGACGGCGACGGTCATCCCGCATACCGGATCGGTCGCCTCCGCCGGGAGCTCGGAGGCCAGGGGGCGGGTGTGCCGCCAGGCCACGAGCTCGGCGAGGACGGCGACGGCGATCTCCTGCTGGCTCGACGGCCCCAGATCGAGGCCGGCCGGGCTGCGGACGCGGACGAGCGACTCCTCGTCGAGGCCGCGGGACCGGAGTGCGTCGAGCACGGCCGCCGCCCGCTTCGCGCTCGCCACCAGGCCGACGTAGCCGGCTCCGCCCGCGAGCGCGGCCGCGAGCGCGTCCTCGTCGCGATGGCCCATCG
>JBOHAW010000275.1:0-2734 GCA_050697975.1 Gaiellaceae bacterium | reverse complement strand
TGTCGTTCTATCTCGCGCTGATGCTCGCCTACGGGGCGGCCAACGCGGCACAGGACTTCTGGCTCGAGCAGGTGGTCAAGCGCGGCTGGACGGAGCGCGGAATCCCGAGCGTGCTGAACCCGAAGCTCTCGCTCGGCTGGGCCGTGATCGTCGCGGCCGCCGTCGCGATCGACCGCCTCTGGTTCAGCCGCGCACGACGGACGGCACGCCGCCGCAGCCCTAGCTTCTGACCTCGTCCTCCCACTCGGACATGGGGACGTACTCCCACTCGGTGGGCTTCCCGTCTTCGGCCGGCGCAGGCGCGGGCTCGGGCTCGGATTCGGATTCGGGCCCCGCCTCTGCACCCGCGGCGGGCGCTCCGTCGGACGCCGCCACTGCCGCAGGCTTGCGCTTGCGTCCTCCGCGACTGCCTCTCCGCGTACGCTTCCTCGGCGCGGCCGCGGGCGCCCCGCCCTCGGCCGGCTCCGGCTCTGCCGCGGAGGCGGCGTCACGCTGCTTCGGCTCCACCGTGGAGGCAGACGCGCGCTCCGACTCTTCGCGGCCGAGGTCGTCGCTCGGAAGGTGGATGCGCGGGCCGGAATCCTCGGCGGGCTCCCCCGTCGGGGCCTCCTCGGGCTCCGGCTCCGCCACCTGCTCGGGACCCGCGGCTGCTCCAGCGCCGGCCGGCTTGCGCTTGCGCCCGCGGCCCCCCCGCGAGCCGCGGCGAGTTCGCTTCTTCGGCGTCTCCGCGGCCTGCTCGTCCGCTCCCGCGGCTGTACCGATCTCCTCCTCGTCATCCTCAGTGACCGGCTCCTCCTCGGCCGCCGCCTCCTCCTCACCCTGCTCCGCCTCGACCCTGCCGGCAGGCTTCGCCTTGCGGGAGGCCGGCTGCCGCGTCGGCTTCTCCGCCTCGGCCTCGGCCGTGAGCGGTCTGTCGGCGGTCGCGGGAGCGTCGAGCCAGGTCGCGTAGGCCGTGCCGTCGAGCACACGCTCGACTCGCACCTTGACCTTCTTGCCGACGAGCTTCGCCGCGTCTCCCACGCAGACGTCGAAGCCGTCGACCTTGCCGACGGCCGACCCCGGATCGTGCAGCCCGACCTCCACGAGCTTCAGCTCCAGCTTGGCGCCCTCGGCGACCGGTGCCTGAGGCTGGAGTTCCTCCAGCTTGCCCTGGCCGAGCACGGCGAAGTGGTCGAGGCCGTGCTCGCCTTTCGCGGTCTCGATGAGGAAGCGCCGCTTCGTCTGGGCCTCGATCTCGGCCAGACGCGACGCGCCCGGTCCGATCACGAGGCTGGCGACGCGCGGGTGCAGCTCGATGCGAAACGCCGGCGTCCGCGAGGTGGCCGCGAGCGCGCGCAACCGCCGCTCGGCGTCGACCGCGGACGACGCGTCCGACAGGACGACGCCGTCGCCGGCGCAGGTCGGGCATTTGCGCGTCAGGATCTCGCGCGGCCCGTCGGTGACGTTCTGTCGTGTCATCTCCACGAGCCCGAGAGGCGAGATCTCGACAACGTAGGTCTTCGTCCGGTCGCGCTCGAGCTCGGTCCGCAGCGCTTCCTCGACCGCGGCGCGGTTCTTCGGGTTCGCCATGTCGATGAAGTCGATGACGATGATGCCGCCGATGTCTCGCAGGCGCAGCTGGCGCACGACCTCCTTGACCGCCTCGAGATTGTTCTTCGTGATCGTGTCCTCGAGCCGTGCTCCCGAGCTCTTCGAGCGCGAGCCGACGAACCGGCCCGTGTTGACGTCGATCACGGTGAACGCCTCGGCGTAGTCGAAGACCAGGTAGCCGCCGGAGGGCAGGTCGACGCGCCGGGACAGTGTCGACCGGATCTCGGCCTCGACGCCGGTGCCCTCGAAAAGCGGCGTCTTCTCCTTGTACCGGACGACCCGCTCGACCATGTGCGGAGAGGTCTTCTTCAGGTAGCCGACGATGCGCTTGTGCGTGCGCTCGTGGTCGACCAGCGCCCGCTCGAAGTCGCCGGCGAAGAGGTCGCGGACGACCCGCAGGGGAAGCTCGGCCTCCTGGTAGATCAGCGACGGCGCCTTGGCCGTCTTGGCGCGAGCGTCGATCGTCTTCCACAGCCGCTGCAGGAAGACGAGGTCGCGCTCGACGTCCTCGGCCGACGCGCCCTCCGCAGCGGTGCGCACGATCACGCCGCCGGCGGGCACGTCGAGGCCCTTGATCACGTCCTTGAGCCGCGCTCGCTCCTCGTCGGGCAGCCGCCGCGAGACGCCGAGCCCCTCTCCGTTCGGGACGAAGACGACGAAGCGCCCGGGCAGTGAGATCTCCGTCGTGAGCCGCGCGCCCTTCGTCTTCATCGGATCCTTGACCGCCTGCACGAGGATCGTCTGACCGCGCGCGATCAGATCCTGGATCTTCTTGCCGTGCCGCTTACCCTCGAGCTCGGGCACGACGATCTCGTCCACGTAGAGGAAGCCGTTCTTCTCGAGACCGATCTCGACGAACGCGGCCTCCATCCCGGGCAGGACGTTGTCGACCGTGCCGAGATAGATGTTGCCGGCGATCGAGCGCCGCTCAGGTCGCTCGAGGTAGACCTCCGCGACGCGGTCGTCCTCGAGGACCGCCACGCGCTGCTCGCTTACGTCGACGGAGATGAGCAGCTCCCGGCGCGCAGGCGGCAGGGCGGCGCGCTTGGGCTGGATGCGGCGGCGCGACTGCTGGCGCTGCCGGGCCGGCGGCTTGCGATCTGCCTGCGTCGGCTTGCGCTCGGGCTTCGCCGGAGCCTCGGTC
>JBOHAW010000274.1:0-5186 GCA_050697975.1 Gaiellaceae bacterium | reverse complement strand
CGTCAAGGACCTGAACGCCTGCATCGCAGCCGGCAAGGACTGCGTGAGCTTCAACGTCTGCTGCCACCCAAGCGGCGCCGACATCAATAACGCGATCGGCGAGATCAACGCCGCCGTCCCGACGGCGAAGCTTCCGCCGCCCAACTGAGGACTACGGAGGGCCGGACTCGTCCCGGCCCTTCGCCGCGCCGTCGGAGGGGATTACCCGGAAGGAGCGGCGAGCGGGAGGCTGACGCGCCTCCGCGCCGAGACGCCTCCGAGCTGGCTCTGCCCGCTCCTGTAGGCGCGCACGAGCAGCTCGATCGAGGCGCCCGACCGGAACACGACCCGCGCGCTCGGCCGGAACCGCAGGGTCGCCCAGCCGGCCTCGCCGGTGCTCGCCGCGGGCACGACGGCGATCAGGCCGCCGGCCACGCCCTCGATCCTGACGAGTGCGCCGCGCACCCGGAAGCCGCGCGTGTCGGAGACCCGAAAGCGGGCGGTGACGCGGGCGCGCCCGCGCAGGGGCGACGGGCTGAAGGAGAAGCGGTCGATCACGAGCCGGTGCGGTAGCGACACCTGGTCCGCGTCGATCGCCGTCCGGCCGGCGCGCGGCAGCAGCGGAAGCACGACCGCGGTGGTGGCGGACGGGACGGCCGGCGACGCACCGCGCGCGTTCATCGCGGTCACGACGACCCGAATCCGCTTGCCGACGTCCTGCGCGGCAATCGTGTAGGTCTCGGCGGCCTGGGCCGGGATCGCCGCGCAGCCGGCCCCGTCGGCGTCGCAGCGCTCCCACTGGCGCGCGGTCGCGATCGGCTGGAGCCCGCCCCAGCCCCCGTCTTCGGCCTCGAGCGTCTCCCCTTCCTCGGCGGTGCCCGAGATCGTCGGCGGCGCCGTGCTCTGGGGGCGGAACTTCGGATTCGGGGCGACGACCTCCGTCTGCGAGGACGGCGCGCCGACGGACGCGGCGCGGCACTCGCGCGTCAAGTTCGAGTAGTTCCACTCGCCGCAGTCCTGGCCAGTCACCGTCACCCAGGCTCGAACGCGAAAGCCGATATCGGCCGCGGTCAGCGTGTAGAACTTGCTCTGCGGGACGCCGATCATCACGCAGTCGCCGCCGCCGTTGTTGCAACGCTGCCAGTCGTACGTGAACGAGTGCGGCGGCTCCCCGGTCCAGGTTCCGCCGTGCGCCTCGAGCGTCTCCCCCTCCATCGCGACCCCGCTCACCGCGGGCGCGCGAATCTGGCTCGGAAGCTCCGCGGATGCGCCGGCCGTCAGCACGCTCAGCAGCGCGACGGTGACTGCCGCGGCCGCGCCCGCGCGGGCGCGGCGCGAGCGACCGAAGGAGAGTCGCTTGCTCACGGCCGGAATCGTCCCACGTCGTCCAAGGCTCACGGCCGAACGGTCACGCTAACGCGCTTCGTCGCCGTCTGCACGTCGTCGTCCGGCTTGGACGCCGTGACGAAGAGCGCGAGCCGCCCCGGCGCGAGCTGTGGGCTCACGCGCAGGCGTAGGGTCGCGACGCCCCTGGCGTCGGTCAGCTTCGGCGCCGAAGTGACCTCGCCGAGCTCGTCCTCGATCGTCACCTGGACGCCCTTGATCAGGAACCCGCGCCTGTCGGTCACGACGACGCGCCCGGTCCAGCGCGCCCCCGGACGGAGCGCGATCGGAGTGAACGTCACGACGCCGACGACCAGGCGGTGCCGCGGCAGAAGCTGCGACACCTTGAGCGAGTCATTGCCGGGGCGCGGGACCGCGCCCGCGACGTGCTGGGTCACCTTGGCGGTCGCGTGCGCGGAGCCGGCGGCGTTCGACGCCGTCACGGTGGCCGTCAACCGGGCGCCCACGTCGGCGCCGGTCGCCGTGTAGCTCGCCTCGGTCGCGCCGTCGATCTCCTGGCAGCCCTTGAGCGCCGTCGAGCAGCGGAGCCACCGGTAGACGAGCGCGAGCGGCGCCGTGCCGCTCCAGGTGCCGGCCGAGACGGCGAGCGCCTGCATGTCCTCGACCACCCCGGTGATCACGGGCAGAGCCGTGTTCGCCGGCGACACCACCGGCGGGGGCGGGGGAGGCGGCGGCGGGCCGAGCGGTGCGATCGGGCCCTTGGTCGAGCTCCAGCCGTGCCCCTCCGAGTAGCGACACTCGCTCTTACCGGTCGAGCGGTCGACCTCGCCGCAGTCGTAGTTGATCCCGATCACCTCGAGCTGGATGTATCTGCCGGCGTCCGAGGGACGGAGGGTGTAGGCGTTCGCACCTGCGACTTTCGAGCTGGGCTGGATCACCGCCGCCCCCGGACACGGCCCACCCTCGTCGGGGAGGCCGCCGGGCGGCCCGTACTTGCCGCCGCCGTGCGCGCCGGCACACGAGAGCCACTGGAAGAAGATTCCTGCCCGCTCCGGCTCGGGGCCGGCGGACTCGCACTTCGGCTCGCAGCGCAACGATCCATCGCTCCCGACGAGCACTGCCCCGACCTTCGCGTCGCCCAGGACGATGCTGGGTGCCGAGTAGAAGCCCGGACGCTCGGCGGCGGCGGGAAGGGCATAGACGACGGCCGCGACGAGGGCGGCCAGCAGCGCGATCCCGAACGGACGCGTCCCGGAAAACGGTGACTTCGTGCGCACAAGCAGCTCCTGTGTGTTCGACCCCTACGGCTTCGGGCGAGGATACTAGCCGCCTTCGTGGACGTTGTGAACCCCCCGGAGCAAGTTCACGTGCGCCAGCTCCTGAAGGGTTACGTCGTCAGACGCGAGTTCTGAGCGCCAGCACGTTCGCGACGTAGAGGCGCGTCTCCCGGAGGAGGCCGCGCTGCCGCACCGACCGTGCCCCCTGGTAGTACGCGCCGAGCGCGAGCCGCTCGTCCCCCTTGAAGGAGCGCAGGAGGTGAGCGAGGAAGGCGACGCCCACGCGGATGTTCCCGTCCGCCGTCCGCGGGATGCTGCGGCCGATCAGCACCGTCTCGACGAAGTCCCAGGTGGCCGGTGTGACCTGCATGACGCCCAGCGCGCCCGCGGACGAGACGAGGTGCTGCTGGTAGCCCGACTCCTGCCACGCGAGCGCCCGCACGAGGCGCGCGTCGACGCCGTAGTGGCGCGACCAGTGATCGAGTGCCGTCCGGATCGACCGAGACGCCCGCACGGACGTGAGCACGCGCAGGCGCGTGGCCGGCAGGAGCACACGTCCCGGGTCGAGCCCGTTCGCGCGGGCGATCGCCGCGACCGTCGTGCCGTAACGAGCGGCGATCGACGTCAGCGTGTCGCCCGGCCGAACGACGTACGGCCGCGTGCGGGGCTCCGGCGGGGACTGCGGCGCCGCCAGCGACCCGGACGCGTTCAGCGCGCGAAAGGTCGCGTTGCCGGCGATTCCGTCGACGGCGAGGCCCTTGCGGCGCTGGAAGCGGCGGAGCGCGACCTCCGTCTGCGCGCCGAAGCGGCCGTCGATCGCACACGTGAGGGAGCCATGACGCCTGAGCAGGAACTGCAGCACCGAGACGTCCCAGCCGACCTTGCCGCGAGCGAGGACGCGGCGACCGAGCAGGGGCGTCCCGAGCCGGCCGAGGGCAGTCCGGGTCCGGAGTCCCGCGATCCCGTCCACCTGCAGGCCGGCCCGCCGCTGGAAGGTGCGGACCGCCCGCGAGGTCCCGGGCCCCGAGATCCCGTCGATCGGCCCGGCGTAGAGGCCGTGCGAGCGCAGCGCGACCTGGAGACCCGCGATCTGGGGATTCGTGATCGCCGAGGCTGTCCCGCAGCCGATCAGCGCGGCGACGGCGACGAGGACGCCGATGAGCGTGCGTCTGCTCATGGGATGCACAAACTTCCCGTCCAGGCGTCCGATTCCTGCGAGTAAGCTCTCGGCCCGTTGACCTCGCGCACGAACCTCGGAGTGCTTGCGATCGTCGTGCTCGCGCTCGGGTACGCGACGTTCGCGCAGGGGATCGGCTGGAACCAGAACGCCCACTTCGCGCTCGTCCGCGCCCTGGCGGACGGCACGGCGGTCGTCGATCCCTACCGGGACGAGAGCGGCGACGTCGCCTGGGTCGACGGCCACTACTACTCGACGAAGGCGCCCGGGCTGGCCTTCGCCACCCTGCCGGCGTACGTCGCGCTCGACCGGCTCGGCCTGCTCGGACGGCTCGCCTCCGTTCCCGGCGCGACCGATGCGTCTGTCGGGACGCTCTGGGCACTCGGACTCGTCGGGGTCGTGCTCCCGGCCGGCCTCCTGCTGCTGCTCGTGCGCCGGCTGGCGGGGGAGCTCGAGCCGGGCCTCGGAACGGCGACGGCGCTGATCGCGGGCCTCGGCACGCTGCTCCTGCCGTTCGCGACCCTGTTCTTCGCCCACGCCCTGTCGGCCTTCCTCGGCTTCGCCGCCTTCGCCCTGGTGTGGCGCGAGCGCCGGCGCTCAGGACCGGTCAGGGCCGGGCGGCTCGCCGCCGCCGGCCTCGTTGCCGGCCTGGCGATCACGACCGAGTACCCGCTCGCGCTGGTGGCGGTCGGCGTCGGCGCGTACGCGCTCGCGCGCGGGGAGATCCTGCGCCGGGGGCTCACCTACGGCGCCGGGCTCGCCGCCGGTCTGGTCCCCCTCCTCCTCTACAACGCGTGGGCCTTCGGCTCGCCGTTCCACCTCTCCTACGAGAACGCCGTGCTCGTCGGCGGCGCGAGCGGACACGACGTCCTGGGCGCCAACGACGCCGGCTTCTTCGGCGTCGGCGCGCCGAGCCTCTCCACGGCCGGGGAGCTGCTCTTCAGCCGCATCGGCCTCCTGACCCTCGCTCCGGTGCTCTGCCTCGGGGTCGGAGGGATCGTCCTCCTGTACCGCCGCGGCCTGCGCGCGGAGGCGCTGCTCACCGGCGGTCTCGCGGCGGCGTACCTGGTCTACAGCTCCGGCTATCACGACCCGTTCGGCGGCTTCTCGCCGGGCCCACGCTTTCTCGTGCCCGTGCTGCCGTTCCTCGTCCTCGCGGTGGCGCCCGTCCTGAGGAGGCTGCCGGCGACGACGCTCGCCCTCGCGGCCGTCTCGGCCCTGCTGATGATCGGCGTGACGGTGAGCGGCCCGCTGCTCGCGTTCGACGGGCGCTTCCACGAGCGGATCGCGGAGGGATGGTTCAACGGACGCAGCTGGCTGACGATCGTGCCGTTCCTCGTGCTGGCGACGCTGTCCGCCGTCCTCGCGGCGCGTGCCACGTCCGGGCTCTCGCTGGCACGGCGCGAGGC
>JBOHAW010000273.1:0-4874 GCA_050697975.1 Gaiellaceae bacterium | reverse complement strand
GTCCGGAGGCTCAGGCAGCCGCCGACGGCTTCGTCCGCGCGCTCGTCGCCGACGGCAACCCCGAGCTCGCCGGGACTTTCGCGACCGGACAGGCCAGCCGCAACCTGCGCCTCTGGCACGACTACCTGCTGCGCGACGGCGTGCAGACGGTGGAGGCGCCCGGCAGCGTCCGCAGCAACTGCCTGAAGCCTTTCCCCGTCTTCGCGCCGCGGCGGCAGGGCGACTGCGTCACCTACCGGCTCGTCGGGCTCAAACCGCTCCCGAACTCGGAGATGACCGTCATCACGACCGCGCGCTTTCGCGTCTGGCTGGAGGAGCGCGACGGCCGCTGGAAGGTGGCCGAGTTCGACTACACGCCCCAGCTGGAGACCCGGTGAGGCGGAAGCTGGCGGGCGGCTTCGAGCTCGACGACGACCGGGCGCGGATCGATCTCGACGAGGTGCACCGCTTCCTCTCGATCGAGTCGTACTGGGCGGAGGGTCGCCCGCGCGAGGTAGTCGAGCGGCTCGTGCGGGAGGCCTCGCGCGTGGTCGGGTTGTACCGCGACGGCCGGCAGGTCGGCTTCACCCGCACGGTCTCGGACGGAGTGGCGTTCGCCTACCTGGCGGACGTCTACGTCCTGCCCGAGTTCCGCGGACGGGGCCTCGGCGTCGAGCTCGTGCGGGAGACGATCGAGGGCGGCCCTTTCGCAGGCCGCAAGTGGCTCCTCCACACGCACGACGCGCACGGGCTGTACCGGAAGCTCGGTTTCGGCGAGCCGTCCCCGAGGCTGATGGAGCGCGACCTCTGAGGCGTGGCCGGAAATTGGCGCGCCGCCGGGGGCGGCTCAGACCAAGCGGGGCACCGTGCCCGGACGCGCTGATCCCGCGCCGTGTCTGGGCCGTCATCCGGGCCGCGGGAATTTGCGGTCACGCCTCTAGCTTAGGATCGGTTTTCCGTGCCTCTGAACTACCAGCAGATGATCGCGGCGCTCGAGGCCTTCTGGGCCGAGCGCGACTGCGTGGTCATGCAGCCCTACCACACCGAGGTGGGCGCAGGCACCTTCAATCCCGCCACGTTCCTGCGCTGCCTCGGGCCGAGGCCCTGGCGCACCGCGTACGTCGAGCCCTCGATTCGCCCCGGCGACGGCCGCTACGGCGAGAACCCGTACCGGTTCCAGCACTACTTCCAGTACCAGGTGATCCTCAAGCCCGCGCCGCCCGACGTGCTCGACGTGTACTTCGACTCGCTGGCGTCGGTCGGGATCGATCTGCGGCGCCATGACGTGCGGCTCGTCGAGGACGACTGGGAGGGACCGACCCTCGGCGCCTGGGGGCTCGGCTGGGAAGTCTGGATCGACGGCATGGAGGTGACGCAGTTCACGTACTTCCAGCAGCTCGGTGGGCTCGAGCTCGATCTGATCCCGGCGGAGATGACCTACGGGCTCGAACGGCTGGCCATGTTCCTCCAGGGCAAGCGCACCGCCTTCGAGCTCGAGTGGGCGCCGGGCGTGTCCTGGGGAGACGTGTACCGCGAGAACGAGCGCCAGTGGTCGATCTACAACTACGAGGAGGCGCCCGTGGACGTGTTCATGCGGCGGTTCGAGGAGCACGAGGCGGAGTGCGCGCACCTCGTGGAGCGCGGGCTGCCGCTGCCGGCGTACGACCAGGTGCTGAAGTGCTCGCACGCGTTCAACCTGCTGGACGCGCGCGGGGCGATCTCCGTCACCGAGCGGGCGGCCTACATCGGCCGGGTGCGCAACCTCGCGCGGCGCGTCGCGCAGCTCTACGTCGAGACGGAGGCCCGTGCCGACGCTGCTGCTTGAGATCGGGTGCGAGGAGCTGCCCGCTGCGGCCTGCCGCGAGGCGGAGGCGCAGCTGCCGGAACTCTGTCTCACGCACCTGGGCGCGGAGCCGTCGCGGCTGTTCGTCGGGCCGCGCCGGCTCGGCGTCCTCGTCGAGAGCCTGCCCGAGCGCACGCCGGACGAGTGGGTCAAGGGGCCGCCGGTCGCCCTCGTGGAGAAGGCGGGCGCGGGCTTCGCCAAGCGCCACGGGGTGGAGGTGGGCCAGCTGACCGAGCGTGACGGCTTTCTCGGCGTCGAGGTGCCCGGCCGCCCGCTGGCGGAGGTGCTTCCGGAGCGCCTGGACGCGATCGTGCGTGACCTCGCCTTCGGCAAGTCGATGCGGTGGGACGAGAGCGGTCTGCGCTTCTCGCGTCCGGTGCGCTGGCGCTGCGCGAGGCTCGACGGCAGCGTGGTCGAAGGCTATGCGGGAACGTCGTTCGGCCATCGCTTCTCGTCCGGGGAGGTCGAGATTCCGTCGGCGGACGCCTACGCGGAGGCGCTGCGCGCGGCCGGCGTCGAGCCGGCGGCGGACGAGCGCGAGCGCCAGATCCGCGAAGGTCTCGACGCGATCGGCGGCTGGAGCGACCCGGCCGGAGTCATGCGCGAGGTCGTGCACCTGGTCGAGAGCCCGACGGTGCTCGAGGGCAGCTTCGACGAGCGGTACCTGCGGCTCCCCGAGCGGGTGGTCACCACGGCCATGCAGTCGCACCAGCGCTACTTCCCGCTCGGCGGCAACCGGTTCGCGGTCGTCGCGAACGGCGGCGATCCGGACGTCGTGCGCGCGGGCAACGAGCGCGTGCTCGAGGGCCGTCTCGACGACGCCGCCTTCACGTTCGAGCGGGACGTCGCCGCCGGCCTCGAGGGCCTCGCGGGGCGGCTCGGCTCGATCACCTACCTCGCCGGAGCCGGCAGCTTCGCCGACAAGACCGAGCGCCTCGTCCGGCTCGTGGGCGAGCTGGGTGGGGACGAGCACGCCGTCCAGGCGGCCGGCTTCGCGAAGGCCGACCAGGCCGCCGAGCTGGTGGACCAGTTCCCGGAGCTGGAGGGCCACATCGGCGCGCAGTACGCTCGGCTCGCCGGCCTGGCGGAGGAGGTGTGCGCGGCGATCGAGGAGCAGTACCTGCCGGACTCGGCCGGCGGACCGCTCCCGGAGACCCGGGCGGGCGCCGTGCTCGCCGCCGCCGACAAGATCGACGCGCTGAACGTCTCCTTCGGCCTGGGCCAGCGCCCGACCGGCTCGCGCGACCCCTACGGCCTGCGGCGCGCTGCGATCGGCCTCTGCCGGCTCGCGACCGAGGGCGGCCTCGCGATTCCGCTGCGGCTGCTCGAGAGCGAGGCGGCCGACTTCGCGGAGGAGCGCTTCGAGGGCCTGCTCGACGTCCCGGTCGAGTTCGTGCGCGCGGCGCGGCGCGCCGACGTCGCCGACCTCGGCGCGGTCGCCGGCGTGGCCCGTGAACTTGCCGGAGCCGCGGACAGCGACGCCTTCGCGGCGACCTACGAGGCGTACGACCGGGCGAACAGGCTCGGCGGCAAGGCAGCTGCCGAGGCGGCTCAGACGCTCGATCGCGAGCTGCTGCGCGAGGACGCGGAGCGGGCAGTGGCGGATGCCCTCGCGTCGATGAACATCGACCCGGGGGACGTGCCGGGCTCGCTCGCCTCGGCGGCGAGCCTCGCGCCGGCGCTCGAGCGGCTGTTCGAGGAGGTGCTCGTGATGGACGAGGATCGCGAGGTCCGCGCCAACCGCCTCCGGCTGCTCGTCGACGTGCGCGACGAGATCGGCCGCCTGGGTGACCTCTCGCAGATCCCCCGTTGAGCGGCCGCTGCGTCTGGACGACGAATGCTTAATCGCGGCTCAACCGAACTCTCAGAACTCTCTTAATCGCGGCTGGTTCCATGGACTGCGACATCTGATCGAAAGGAGACGAGAGAGATGAGACGGATGCTGATTCCGGTCGCAGCGCTCGTCGGCGCCGCGCTGCTGGGCGGTCTCGGCGCCGTCGGCGTCTGGGAGGCTGCCTCGGACGACGAGCCCGCGGCGTCGAGTGCCGTCGACGGCCGGGCCACCGCCGCCGCGGGAGACTCGTCGCTGGGCGAGATCTACCGCCGCGCGGCCCCGGGCGTCGTCGAGTTGACGATCGACGGCGCGTCGGAAGGGGAGCAGGAACAGGACTTCTTCGGCCTGCCGCCGCCGGGCCGGTCGGGCAGCGGCTTCGTGATCGACGACGACGGCCACATCGTCACGAACCACCACGTCGTCGACGGCGCCGACACCGTCGGCGTCACGTTCGCAAACGGGGACGAGGGGACGGCGCGTGTCGTCGGCAGCGATCCGTCGTCCGACATCGCGCTGCTCGAGCTCGAGGACGCGGTCGGCGACCTGACGCCGCTCGAGTTCGGCTCCACGACGTCGCTCGAGGTCGGCGATCCCGTCGTCGCGATCGGGAGCCCGTTCGGGCTCGAGGGCACCCTGACGGCCGGGATCGTGAGCGCGCTCGACCGCGACATCCGAGCGCCCAACGGGTTCACGATCGACGGCGCCGTGCAGACCGACGCCGCCATCAACAGCGGCAACTCCGGCGGCCCGCTCCTGGACGGGAACGGGCGCGTGATCGGCGTCGCGTCGCAGATCCAGAGCGAGTCGGGCGGCAACGTCGGCATCGGTTACGCCGTGCCCGTGGAGACCGTCCGCTCGGTCGTCGATCAGCTGCTCGCCGACGGCGAGGTCGAGCACGCGTATCTCGGCGTCCGCCTGGAGGCGAGCGACACCGGCGGAGCCGTGCTCGCCGACGTCGTCGCGGACGGGCCCGCGGATCGAGCGGGCCTGGAAGACGGCGACGTCGTCACCGCGATCGACGGAGAGGAGATCGAGTCGGCCGACGAGCTCCGCAACGTAGTCGCGGCGAAGCAGCCGGGCGACACGGTGAAGCTCGAGCTCCGGCGCGGCGACAACCCCCGGACGATCGACGTCGAGCTCGGGACGAGGCCCGACTCCGTCGAGTGAGCCTCAGCGACCGCAGGAGGTTCTCGCGCGCGCCCCCGTGACGCGCTGCGC
>JBOHAW010000272.1:0-3305 GCA_050697975.1 Gaiellaceae bacterium | reverse complement strand
GGGCGGCGATCCCGGCCGTCGAGGCCTTCAACGCCGACAACGCCACCTACTCGGGCATGACGCTCGTCTCGCTGCAGGCCTACGACGCCGGCGTCAAGAACATCCTGCTCGACGCCGCGCAGCTGACCGCGACGAGCTACTGCGTCTACAGCACGGTCGGCAGCAAGTACACGTACTTCAAGAACGGCCCGGCCGGCGACATCGTCGAGGACACGACTCCTCTGACCACGCCCTGCGCGTAGTCGCAGCCGCCCCAAACGACACCGGAAGGGCGCGGGAGACCGCGCCCTTCCGCTTTCAAGAGGGGCCGTCGTTCTGCCGATAGAAACCGTGTGAGCACACAGATCAGCCCCCAGATTCGCATCATCGCGCTGATCGGACTGCTCGCCGCAGCCGCTCTCGGCGCGGGGATGTTTCTCCTTTCCCGCCCGCAGGCGCCCTCGAGCGCAGCCGAGCCGCTGCCGAGGCTGACGCTCAAGGTTTCGGGCGTCGCGACTCCACCGGCCGCGAAGAAGCAGGCCACACCTGCCGCGAAGGGAAAGCCCCTTGCCGCAGCCAAGCCGGCGCCGAAGAGGAAGCCTGCGGTCGCCCGAAACGGGCTCCCGATCGCGATCGCCGAGGCACTCACGGCGTACAGCGTCGTCGTCGTCTCACTCTCGACCGGCGACGCGGCCGTGGACGGCATCGCCCGTGCCGAGGCACGCGCCGGGGCGAGCGACGCGAGGGCCGGATTCGTGGCGCTGAACACGCTCGAGAAGCGCCAGAGCCAGCCGCTCGCGCTCAAGACCGGCGTGGTCGAGGCCCCGGCGGTACTCATCTTCCGGAGGCCGGGCACGGTCGTCCTCCACATCGACGGGTTCGCCGACCGCCTCACCGTGGCCCAGGCGGCCACGGACGCGAGGCCGTGAGCGAGCCGCTGTCCGACCTCGACCTGCTCCGCTCGGGCGGCTCGCCGAGCCGGCCCGGCGCGGCACAGGCAGCCGCGGCCGGGGTCGAAGTCTTCGTCCGGCACGCCAAGCGCGCGAACCAGCACGTGGTCACGTTCCGGTGCCTCAACCGGGGAGCCGACTGCATCGTCGAGTGCGACGTGTACCCGGTGGACAGCCTGCGGGTCGAGCCGCTTCGCGCCGGCCCGTACACGTTCGCCGGCGAGCACGAGGCCAGGCAGTTCGCCGACGAGGCGACCCTCGCGCTCGAGTACCTCGGCTGCGAGATCGTCAACTCGCGCGGCTAGCGCCCTGCGTTACTGGACGACGTCGACCGAGACGATCGAGTCGGGCCGGACGTAGCGTCCGGCGACGAGAGGCCAGTCGCCCCCCTCCGCAGCCCGAATGTGATTCACGATCCCGCGCGCATGTGAGACGGCCTCCCCGCGGTCCTCGAACGAGAGCACGTCGATCCACTCGTCGGTGGTGAGGCGCACGACGACGCGGAAGCCACGAACGGGGGCGGCCGCGGGTCGAGGCTCGACCGGCAGGTGCCCCACCGGAGCGGTCGCGACGGAGGCCCGAGCTGAGCCGTTCAGGAGGATCTGCCCGTAGTTCTTCAGCACCGCCGTGAGCTCGCTCCGCGCGGCGACCGCGAAGCGCGCGTCGGTGCCGAGTGCCTCGCGCACGCCGGCGAGCGTCGCCTGGTCGGCGGGATCGGCGACGGCCACGAGCGCGAGGCCCTCCTCGAAGCCGATGGCAAGGGCGCAGAGCCGCTGAGCGGTTGGCTGCGGGAGAAGCCGCATGGCCTCGCGGTCGATCGGCGCGGAACCGAGCTCGACGAAGGGTAGGCCCTGCTGACCCGCGAGCAGGCGCGCCAGGTCGCGATCCTCGATCCAGCCCCTGTCGACGAGGATCTCGCCGAGCCGCTTGCCGGTCCGGTTCCCCTCGGCGAGCGCCTCCTCGAGCCGCTCCACGCCGACGAGTCCGGCGCGGTGGATCAGCGTCCCGAGCGGGATGTCGCGCATGTCGATCACCGCCATGGAGTCACCACAGTTCGCCTGCTCGCTCTATCGGAGCGAAGGGGCGTCGCGCCGATCGCCCGGAGGGGTGAGCGCGCTCAGATCGTGACACGAGCCAGCTCCTCGATCGAGGTCAATCCGGACGCCACCTTCGCGATCCCGTCGTCCCACAACGTGCGCATGCCCTCCGAGATCGCGGCCCGCTCGATCTCCTCGCGGGTCGCCTTCGCCGCGGCCAGTGTCTGCAGTTGCTCGGTCATCGACAGCAGCTGGTAGACGCCGATCCGGCCCTTGTAGCCCGACTGGTTGCAGCGGGGACAGCCGCGCTTGCGGTAGAAGACCATGCCGTCCGAGGCGGCCGCGACATCGGGCGAGACGCGCGCCTTCAGCAGCTCGTCCACGGAGGGCTGGTACATCTCGCAGCAGTGGTTGCAGAGCTTGCGGGCGAGGCGCTGCGCAAGCACGCCCGTCACGGCGGCGCCGGTCAGGAACGGCTCGACGCCCATCTCGTTCAGGCGGGTGAGCGCGGACGGCGCGTCGTTCGTGTGCAGCGTCGACATGACGAAGTGACCGGTGAGGGCGGCCTCGATCGAGATCTTCGCCGTCTCGCTGTCGCGGATCTCGCCGACCATCACCACGTCGGGATCGGAGCGCAGGATCGAGCGCAGCGCTGACGCGAACGTCAGGCCGGCCCGGTTGTTGATCTGCACCTGGTTGACGCCGTTCAGGCGGTATTCGACCGGGTCCTCGACGGTGATGATGTTGATCTCCGGCCGGTGGATCTGCGTCAGGGCCGCGAACAGCGTCGTCGACTTACCCGAGCCCGTCGGGCCGGTGACGAGGAGCGCGCCGGTCGGGCGCATGATCAGCCGGGAGAGCGTGTCCCGCATCTCCTCGGAGAGGCCGAGCTGCTCCAGCGTCGGCGGCTTCCTCGACTTGTCGAGGAGGCGCATGACGACCTTCTCGCCCTCGACCGTCGGGAGCGTCGCGACGCGGATGTCGAGCATGCGGCCGGCCGCGGCGGCGTTCAGCGAGATGCGGCCGTCCTGCGGCTTACGGCGCTCGGCGATGTCGAGCTTCGCGAGCACCTTCAGGCGAGTCGTCACGCCCGGCGTCATCCGCTTCGGGATCCGCTGCACCTCCTGCAGCACGCCGTCGATGCGGAAACGGACGGCGAGCGCGTCCTCCTGCGGCTCGAAGTGGACGTCGGAGGCCCCGTCCTCGGCCGCCTGGAAGATGACCGAGTTGACGAGCCGGACGAGCGGCGCGTCGGAGACGCCGTCGTCGACCTCGAGATCGTCGGCCTCCTCCTCCTCGGCTCCCTGAAGCTGCTCGTCGACCTCGTCCAGGACGGCGC
>JBOHAW010000271.1:0-5292 GCA_050697975.1 Gaiellaceae bacterium | reverse complement strand
GATGCAGGCCGCCCGCCCGCGGCGTCTCGCTAGCGCGAGTCGCGCACCACGCTAGGAGCGGCGCTCGCGGACGTCTTGCTGCGCCCGTCGCACGCCGTGGAACGAGGCGAGCGTCCACGCCGGGTCTCCGCTGTCGGTTACCGTTCTCACTGCGTGACCGCAGCGGCCGCCGAGATCGTCTTCCGGAACGTCACGAAGCGGTATCCGGGCCGTTCGGCGCCCGCGGTCAACGACCTCTCGCTCCGGATCGAGCCCGGTGAGATCTGCGTGCTCGTCGGGCCGTCGGGCGGCGGGAAGACGACGGCGATGAAGATGGTCAACCGCCTGATCACGATCACCGAGGGCGACATCTTCATCGACGGTCAGAGCGTGCGCGAGCTCGACCTGACCGAGCTCCGCCGCGGGATCGGCTACGTGATCCAGCAGGTCGGCCTCTTCCCGCACATGTCGGTGGCGGACAACATCGCCACCGTCCCGCGGCTCCTCGGCTGGCAGCGCTCCCGGATCCGGGAGCGCGTGTCGGAGCTGCTCGAGCTCGTCGGCCTCGAGCCCGACTACCGCAGCTCCTATCCGGCTCAGCTCTCCGGCGGGCAGCGCCAGCGCGTGGGGCTCGCGCGCGCGCTCGCAGCCGATCCGCCCGTGATGCTCATGGACGAGCCCTTCGGCGCCCTCGATCCGATCACCCGCGAGCGGCTCCAGGGCGAGTTCCTGCGCTTGCAGGAGACGGTGCGCAAGACGGTCATCTTCGTCACGCACGACATCGACGAGGCGATCTCGCTCGGCGACCGGATCGCGATCCTGCGCCAGGGCGGCGTGCTCGCCCAGTACGACACGCCCGAGGAGGTCCTCGCCCGGCCGGCCGACGAGTTCGTCGCGCGCTTCGTGGGCGAGGACCGCGGACTCAAGCGCCTGTCGCTGCGCCGGCTGGCCGAGATCGAGCTCGAGCCGGCCGACCGCCTGCGGAACGGCGAGCCCCAGGTCGACGAGACGACGAGCCTGCGCGATGCCCTGTCGGTGATGCTCGCCGCCGGAAGCCGCACCGCCGCGGTCCGGCGCGAGGACGGCGGCGTGGCCGGCTCGATCTCGCTCGACCGGATCGCCGGCCTGCTCAGCGAGGAGCGGTGATCGCCGAGCGCCTCGCCCAGGACGGCCCGGTGATCCCGGACTTCGGGCGCGGCTCGGAGTGCGTGACCGAGAACCGCTTCTTCTGCTGGGACTGGGCGACCGAGCACTGGGACGACACGCTCCAGCCGCGCCTGCTCGAGCACGTCGAGCTGACGGTCTACGCGGTCGGCATCGGGTTCGCGATCGCCTTCGCGGCCGCGCTGATCGCGTACCGGTTCCGATGGTTCGAGGGGCCCTTCGGCCTCTTCTCGGCCTTCCTCTACACCGTACCGAGCCTGGCGCTCTTCCAGTTGCTCGTCCCGATCACAGGTCTCACCGTGACGACGGTCGAGATCGCGCTCGTCGGCTACACGCTGCTGATCCTGTTCCGGAACATCCTGGCCGGGCTGCGCGGCGTGCCCGAGGACGTGCTCGAGGCGGCGCGGGGGATGGGTCTGACGCGCGCGCAGACCTTGACCAGGATCGAGCTCCCGCTCGCGCTTCCGGCCGTCCTCGCCGGCGTGCGGATCGCGACGGTGTCGACGATCAGCCTGGCCACGATCGCCGCGTTCATCCTCCCCGAGGGCCTAGGCGCCCCGATCCTGGACGGGCTGCGCAACTTCTTCAAGACGAAGTTCATCGCCGCCGGCCTGCTCGCCGTCGGGCTCGCGCTCGTCGCCGACGCCGTGCTCGTGCTCCTCGGCCGCCTCGTGACCCCCTGGGCGACGGTGCGGAGGGTGGCGTGATCCCCGTCGGCGACGCGGGCGAGTTCCTACGCGGCCTCGAGTTCGTCGCCGACAACCCCGGTCTGATCTGGGAGAAGACGCTCGAGCACCTCGCGCTCAGCGGCGCCACGATCGGCGTCGCGATCGCGATCGCGATCCCGGCCGGGATCTGGCTCGGGCACCTGCACCGCGGATCCTTCCTCGCGATCAACGTGGGCAACGTCGGCCGCGCGCTTCCGAGCCTCGCGCTCATCGCCTTCGGGCTGCCCTTCTTCGGCATCAGCTTCACGAACGTCCTCGTCGCGCTCGTCGTCCTCGCCGTGCCCCCGATGCTGACCAACGCCTACACGGCGATCGACGGCGTCGATCCGGACGCGGTCGAGGCCGCGCGCGGGATGGGCATGACGCCGGCGCAGATCGTCTGGCGGATCGAGCTTCCGCTCGGGCTGCCCCTGATCTTCGCCGGCATTCGCACGGCCTCCGTCTACGTGGTCGCGACCGCCACGATCGCCGCGATCGCAGGTGGCGGCGGACTCGGCGACATCATCGTCAACCAGGCGAGCTACCGCATCGAGGGCGTGATCGGCGCGGCGCTGTGCGTCTCCGTGCTCGCCTTCGCCGTCGACTTCGCGTTCGCGGGCGTGCAGCGCGTCTTCACGCCGCCGTCGCTGCGCAGTGCGCTGCCGTCCCTCGAGCCGGATCTTGCCCCGCGCCCTGCCCGTTAGGGTTCCCACCACCCAAATCCCCGACCGAAGGAGGGAGTCTTGAAGCCAAGCTGGCGCAGACTCACCGGGTTGCTCATCGTCATGTTCGCTCTCGTGCTTGCCGTGTCGGCGTGCGGCGGTGACGACGACGACGAGGCAGCCGCGACGACCGAAGCCGCCACGACCGAGGAGGCGGCGGGCGGCGACAAGTCGATGGAGATCGTCCTCGGCACCAAGGACTTCACGGAGGAGTTCATCCTCGGCGAGCTCTACAAGCAGGCGCTCGAGGCGAAGGGATTCACGGTCACGCTGAAGAGCAACATCGGCTCGACCGAGATCATCGACAAGGCGCTCACGAGTGGCGAGATCAACATGTACCCGGAATACACCGGGACCGCCCTGACCGTCGTGTTCGGCGAGGAAGGCTCGGCCGCGAGCGCAGAGGAGACGTACGAGCAGGCCAAGCAGCGCTACGAGGAGCGCGGCCAGACCCTGCTCGACATGACGCCGTTCTCCGACTCGGACGCGATCGCCGTGCTCAAGACGACGGCGGACGAGAACGGGCTCGCCGCCGTCGGCGACCTGAAGAAGCTCGGCGGAAAGCTGACGCTGGGCGGACAGCCCGAGTTCCGCACCCGCGCGCAGGGACTCGTCGGCCTGAAGACGAACTACGGGCTGACCGAGGCGAAGTTCGTGCCCTTCGCCGGCATCAGCCCGTACGAGGCGCTCGACCAGGGCACGGTGCTGGCGGCGGCGATCTTCTCCACCGACCCGCCGCTCGCGAGCGGGAAGTACGTCGTGCTGGAGGACACCGAGGCACAGTTCGGCTTCCAGAACATCGCACCGGTCGTCGACCAGGAGCTCGTCGACGCCCTTGGCGCCGAGTTCACCGACACGGTCAACGCCGTCTCGGCGAAGCTCACCGAGGATGCGATCATCGCCATGAACAGTGCGGTCGCGATCGATCAGAAAGAGCCCGCGGAGGTTGCGGGGTCATTCCTCGAGGCGAACGGCCTGGTCTAGAACTACAAGGTGGCAGGCGCTAGCCGCTCGGCCAGCGCCTGCAACACCTTGAGCTGGATGTCGGGCGCCCGATTGAGGAGGCCGCGGAACGCGTGGTCGCTGATCACGAGCGCGCGCAGGGGCGACGTCGCCGTGACTGTGGCGGTGCGCGGCGAGTCCGAGACGAGCGCGATCTCGCCGAAGAAGTCGCCGGGGCCCATGGTCCGCTTGGGTGCGCCGCCCGCGGTCACGTCGACGGTCCCGTCGAGCAGGACGAAGAACTCACGACCGCGGTCGCCCTCGCGGATCAGCACCTTCCCCTGCGGCAGGTCGATCTCGTCCGCCAGCTTGGCCACCTCCTCGAGCTGCCGCTTCGAGCAGCTCGCGAACAGCGGCACGCGGCGCATCACCTCGATCTTCGCGTCCTTGCGCACGGCGCGTCTAGCGTAATGTCTCGCGCCCGAGCGCGCTAGTCGCGGCCTGCCCGTCCGCAAGCGACCAGATCTTCACCGAGCCCTGGCGCCCGCGGACCTCGAACTCGTCCACGAAGAGCAGGTCGTCCGGCTCCTCGAGGAGCGCGACCCGGGTCGACTCGGCGAGGAAGAGCATGTGGGGGGTGCCCTTCGTCATGCCCTCGATGCGGGAGGCCGTGTTGCACGTGTCGCCGATCGCCGTGTACTCCAGCCGCCTCTCCGAGCCGACGTTGCCCGCCATGAATGGTCCCGAGTGGAGCCCGACCCCCATGCGGAAGCCGTCGCCGACGCCCTGCTCGCGCGCCCACTCGTTGAACCGCGACAGCCGCTCGCCGAGCATCTCGCGCGCGGTGGCGAGTGCACGGTCGGCATGGTCGCGCTGCTCGATCGGCGCGCCGAACACGGCCAGGATGCCGTCGCCGAGATAGGACAGCAGCGTGCCGCCGTTCTCCATGATCGCGTCGGTCATCTCGCTCAGGTAGCGGTTGAGGATCTCGATCACGCGCTCGGCCTCGTTCGTCTCGGAGAAGGTGGTGAAGCCTCGGATGTCGGTGAACATGACCGTCCCCTCGACGCGCACCCCGCCCAGCCGCAGGTCGCTGTCCGTGCGCGCGAGCACCTGGTCGACGACCGCCTCGGGGACGAAGCGCGAGAACACGTCCCGCGTGCGCTGGCGCTCGAACGCGGCGATCGTGTAGTAGGCGCCGAGCGCGCCGACGGTGGAGAGCACGAGCGCGGCGAACGGGTGGAGGAACGTCACGATGTGGCCCGCGTTGAAGGCGAGCTGAACGCCGACGGCGAAGAGGGCCGCGACGCCGATCGCGAGGGGCACGACCTTGAGCAGCGACAGGCGCATGCTCGCGAGCGGGATGATCAGCCCGAGGAGGACGATCAGGGCCAGGTCGATCTCCTGACGCACGCTCTGGAGCGGGAAGCCGCGCAGGGCCGTGGACAGGGCGTTCGCCTGGATCTCGGCGCCCGACATGAGATCGTCCCCGCTCGTCGAGGTGGGGTGCACGTCCTGGAGCGAGGGCGCCGAGGGGCCCACGATCACGATCCGGTCGCGGAAAAAACCTGCCTCGGTCTTGCCCTCCGACACCTGGGAGTACGAGATCGCCCGGATCGTGCCGGGCGGCCCGTGGTAGTCAATCCAGGCGCCGTCCTCGCCGCCTCCGAGCTCCGACGGATCGATCTTGCGCCCGGTCACGATCTCGGCTCCGACGAGCGAGAACGCCTCCAGGCCGTCGACGGCATAGGCGACGCGGCGAATGATGCCGCCGGAAT
>JBOHAW010000270.1:0-6374 GCA_050697975.1 Gaiellaceae bacterium | reverse complement strand
GCGCCACGAGGCCGAGCGCGAGCGCGAGCCGGGCGGCGGCCGTGCGGCGGGCCGGCCACGCCAGACTGCCCGCGTCGGCGACCGGAATCGCCGGGCGGCGCCGGTCGCGGAGCTCTCGCACGGCGATCATCACAGCTGCTCTCCGGCTTGGTCGCGGATGTCACCCTCGAGCTCCTCGACGGCGCTCGGCGACGGGCGCTCCGCCGACCAGGCGAGCCGGCGGGCGCGTCCGGCCAAGACGGGCAGCCCGGCCGACCCGAGCTCGCGTGCGAGCCCCTCGAGCGCCTTCCGCTGCTCGGGTGGCGCGCCGTTCGCCGAGGTCTCGGCCAGCGCCGCGAGGGCCCGCTCCAGGGACGAGACCCGCACCGCCTCGCGCTCGTCGCCGGCTCCGGCTGAGCTGCGGGGCAGCAGGCGGAAGCCCAGCACCGCGGCACCGAGCGCGAGCAGCAGCGCCGACCCCGCGAGCGCAGCCCCGAGAACGCCCGGGCGAACGGCGTAGGAGACCGGAGAGGCCCGCCGCACGTCGGCACGCCACCGGGCCTGCTCGAGGTCGAAGGGGCCGAGGCGCGACGCGACCTCGAAGGGTGGCCACTGCGCCGGATCGATGGCGCGGCCGGGGGCGTTTGCCACCCGGTAGATCACCTGAGCGGATTGCAGCTCGATCTGGCGCTTGCCGTCCGCGGGGACGCACTCCGTCGAGAGGCACGCCAGCGGGTAGCGCAGCCGCAGCCGGACGAGATCGCCGGCGCCCGACTCGATGCGCTCCGGCTGGCCGACCTGCTCATAGGGGTCGAACAGCGCGTCGAGGCGCACGGTGTCGGAGTCGACGCGCCGGCGGTCGAACAGCAGGTCGACCTCCGCCACGACCGGGTCGCCGAACACGTGCACGCGCGGGGAGACCGACGTCGTGACGGCCATCGGGCGCGCGTCCGGGCCTGCGAGCGGCGGCGTCTCCACTTCCCGACCGCGCAGAATCGCGATGCCCGCCGCCGCGCCGACCACCACCGCGGCGATCAGGAGCGCCAGCGGGCGCAGCGCGGTCACCAGCCCAGCCCGCGCCGGAACTGGCGCTCGTCGGCCCAGGCGAGGAACGCCCGGAAGACGTGCTCCCGGTCGCTCTCGGAGACGAGGATCGGCTCGATGCCGAGCGAGCGAAAGTCGGCAACGAGGCGCTCCCGGCGCCGCTCGTGCTCCTCGCGGCGATGGTCCGCCTCGGCCGCGCGCAGGCGCACCGGACGCACACGGCCGGAGGCGTTGGCCAGCGGGACGACGACCGAGTCGACCGCCGGGAAGCTCTGCTCCCAGACGGGATCCTGGATCACGACGGGCACGACGTCCCAGCGCTGCTCCAGCGCCCGCGTCCAGGCGTCCTCCGGTGGCGGGGACAGGAAGTCGGAGAGGAGGAACAGGAAGCTGCCGGCCGGCACCGAGCGCCGGTGGCCGCCGAGGAAGTCCAGGGCGCGCGCGATCGTGTCGGGCGGGGCGTTGAAGTCAGGCCAGAGCAGGTGCCGCTCCTTGATCGCCCAGTACTCGCCGTGGCTGTGCGGGGGCCGCCAGAACGGCTCGTCCGCGCCGGTAGCGTGGTCGATGTAGCCGATGAAGCCGCGCGCCTTCGCCGTGCTCTCCGCGACGATGTCGGCGGCGGCGCGCATCGCATCCGCCTTGTGCAGCCAGGGCAGCTCGGCCGGAAAGAGCGCCATCTCGGGCCGGCGGTCGCAGACGAGCACGACCCGCGGCGCCTCGTCCGCGTAGCTCTCGCGCACGACGAACTCGTCGCTGCCGCGGGCGGACGAGAGCCGAGCCGAGGCCGCCCAGTCGATCGTGTCGACGTCGTCGCCCGGCAGGTAGGGCCGCGAGCCGGCCACGTCGGAGCCCATCCCCCGGCGGGCGCTGTGCATGGCCCCGAAGGCGAGACCGACGAGCCGCCGCCGCGGGACGAGCGGGAACGTCAGCTCCTGGAGGCTCACGGGACCGGCTCGCCGTCCTCCCAGACGAGCTCCGGCAGGGGCGCCAGCCGCAGGCAATCGCGACGGAAGCGCTCGAGCGCCGCCTCCCAGCCGAGCTGGCGCGCGTCCGCGAGCATGGACGGCGTGAAGACGATCCGGTGCGCGAGCACGGGCAGGAACAGGCGCCCGACGTCCTCGGGCGTGACGTAGTCTCGGTCGTCGAGGAGGGCCCAGGCGCGGACGGCGCGCTCGAGCGCGAGGCTGCCGCGGACGGAGGCGCCGATCGCGACCGTGTCGAGCTCGCGAGACGCGCGCACGAGCTCGACGATCCAGCGCCCGACGAGCGGGTCGACGTAGACGTCGCCGATCGCGTGCTGGAGTGTGCGCACGTCGTCCACGGAGACCACGGGTCGAACGTGCTTGAGCGGGTGACCGTCGCGCTGGTCGTCGATGATCCGCAGCTCGTCGTCCACGCCCGGATAGCCGAGCGAGGCCTTGAGGAAGAACCGGTCGAGCTGGGCCTCCGGCAGCGGGAAGGTCCCCTCGTGCTCGATCGGATTCTCGGTCGCGAGCAGGAGGAACGGGTCGGGCAGCGGCCTCGTCTCGCCGTCGACCGTCACCTGCTGCTCGGCCATCGCCTCGAGCAGCGCCGACTGTGTCTTCGGCATCGCGCGGTTGATCTCGTCCACGAGGACGACGTTGGCGAAGATCGGCCCCCGCCGGAACTCGAAGTCGCGCGTGCGCTGGTCGAACACGGACAGGCCCGTGACGTCGGTGGGCTGCAGGTCGGGGGTGCACTGGATCCGCGCCGGGGTCGCGCCCTCGATCGACTGCGCGATCGCGCGCGCGAGCACCGTCTTCGCCGTCCCGGGAACGTCCTCGAAGAGCACGTGCCCCTTGCAGGCGAGTGCGGACAGGACGAGCTTGATCTCCGGCCGCTTGCCGTGGACGACGGTCTCGATGTTCGCGAGGAACCGCTCGGCGACGTCCGCCGCGCGCGCGAGCAGGGCGGTCTCACGGCGCAGATCGACGTCCCTCATCGCGGTCGCAGTCTAGGTTCTGCGGCGTTAAGGCTGGATTAAGCGCCCTGCACGGTAGCCACGTTTCGCTAAGCACTTCGACAGGCTCGCGTTTCGCCAGTCGATTCTCCAATCCCTCCTACTAGCGCCCGTGGTAGCCCCAGATGAAGCGCGGCTCGGCCACCCTGACCTCGTAGACGCGGTAGACGCGCTTCGAAGGCGGGCACTCGGCGTGAGCTGGCAGCGGGTTTATCTGACAGTCCTCGATGAGCGAGAAGGCCGTGTGCGCGGTGCTTCGCCGAACCCCGAGGAAACACCACATCGTGTCCTTGTAGACACTGGGGTAGTAGCCCGTATTCTTGCCGTCGCAGCGTGCGCCGAGCGCCCGGCGGACCGCCTCGTCAGTCGAGCCGACGCCGACGCGGCGAATGCGCGTGCGCTCGCGGCGCAGCCCGGTGGCGACCATGACGACGCGGGCACGATCGCCGCGACCGGTGACGGCGACGATCCAGTCAGTCCCGCCCCAGCCCCATCCGTACTCGGCGTAGCGCGAGCCGAAGCCGAAGCGCCGCTGTTTGAGCACATGCTGGGGTCGGCCGAGCGCGCGCCGCGCCTCGGCGAAGGTCATGCCGAGGTGCACGTTCCCGATCCCCAAACCGGGACGGATGAGCGCGTCACGTTGGGGTGCGGCGCCCGCGGTTCCACCGATGAACGCAAGAACGACGGCGGTGACCACTACGACGAGGAAACGCATGTCCTGATTGTTACATGTCAAACTGACCCACTTCCGCCCTGCACACGACTCCATTCGGCGGACGGCATCAAGCGCAGGCAATACGGACCGAGTCGCCCGTGCGCGCCACGATCCGAGGCACGACGCCGAGCAGACTCTCCTGCGCGCACCAGGCGATGTCGTCATCGAGTCCGGCAACGCGAAGGTTCACCGCGCTCGTGCTCGCACCCAGCGCATCCTCGTGGGAGGCGAACGCCGTGCTCAGCCGGATCGCAGCCTCGGCGGAGTCGGCAGGCTCGCCGCCGAGTGCCTCGGCGATCCGACCCGCGCAGTAGGCGTCGTCGAGCGCGAACTCGCCCTCGACGCCCGCGCACAGGATCGCCACCTCAGACGTGCCGCTCGCACGCGCGGCGTCGACGAGCGCGCGCAGGTTGAGCAACGACCCGACGAGCACCGTCTCGCAGCGCGCCGCCGCCGCCAGCAGGAGTCGGGTCCCGTTGGTCGTCGTCAGGACGAGCCTCGACGCCGCGGGCGCGCCGTTCACGAACTCGCGCGGTGAGTTGCCGAAGTCGAACCCGTCCACCCGGACGCACCCACGCTCGCCCGCGAGCGCGACGCCTCGGTCACGGGCCGCATGCGCCCGCGCCTCGTCGATTCCGGGAACGCAGACCACCTCCTCGTACCCACCGGCAAGCGCCTGGCAGATCGTCGACGTGGCACGCAGGACGTCGACCGCGATCGCGAGCGGCGTAGCGACGTTCTCCTGGGGGGTGAACGCGACGCGCACACGCATGCGGCCAGAGGCTAGTGGACTGGCGACGCCGGCGCCGGGCCGTGCGGTGGAGGTCAGAGGTTGAAGCGGACGTTCAGCACGTCGCCGTCCGCCACGACGTAGGTCTTGCCCTCCAGCCGCTGCAGGCCCCGCCGCGCCGCCTCGGCGTGCGAGCCGCACTCGACGAGGTCGTTCCAGCGGATCACCTCGCAGCGGATGAAGCCGCGCGCGATGTCGGAGTGGATCGTTTCGGCGGCGTCGAGCGCAGTGCGCCCGCGGCGCAGCGTCCACGCGCGCGTCTCCTTGTCGGACGCCGTGAAGAAGCTGATCAGATCGAGCGCCTCGAACAGGCGACGCGCGACGTCGCCCAAAGCCGAGGGTCCGTCGCGGAATCCCGCCGCCTCGTCCTCGTCGAGCTCGGCGAGCTCCGCCTCGAGCTTGCCGTCGATGCCGTTTGGGCCGTTCTCGACCGCCAGCAGCGGCTTGGTCGTCAGCGGCTCGAGCTCGCCGGGCAGCTCCCCGGCGTACTCCACGATCGTCCTGCCGGCTTCGAGGTGCGCGAGGAGCCGCTCGAGCTCGCCCACCTCCCGGCGCAGCGCCGGATCGCCCGACTTGGCCTGCTTGCGCACGCGCTCGAGCCGCCGCTCGACGTGGTCGCGGTCGGCGACGAGCAGCTCGAGCTCGAGCGTCTCCCGGTCGCGACCGGGATCCGCCTCCGGCGAGAACCCATCGAGGACGGCGAGGAGCGCGTCCACCTGGCGGAGGTTGCCGAGCAGCGCCGGCCCCGTCCCGGGCACGTCGACGACGCGCACGGCCGCCGGGGTGACCTTGCGCGCGCCCATCACGCCGGCCACCCGCCCGAAGCGCTCGTCCGCCAGCGGCGCCATGCCGACGTTCGTCTTCTCGGTCATCGACGCGTATGCCGTGATCTCCGCGCCGGCCCGCGTGAGCGCGTTGAAGATGGTCGTCTTTCCCGCATTGGGAAGACCGACGATCCCGATCTCGAGCGCCATCCGCCGTTCGGCTACGTACCCGGATCGGGAGCGACGATCTGCTTCTGCAACGAGACGAGGGCCCGGTGCTGGAGGGACTTGATCGCGCCCTCCGACTTGTCGAGGATCGTCGCGACCTCGCCGTTCGAGAAGTTGAAGACGAACTTGAGGGTGAGCACCTGCTGCTGCTCTCCGGAGAGCCCTTCGATCAGCTCCATCATGCTCTGACGGCCGATCGAGCGCATCGCGACGGTCTCGGCCGACGGCTCGGCGGAGTCGAGCGGCTCGGGTACCTCCTCCTCCGGTTGCCAGCGCCGGTGGGCCCGGAAGTGATCCATGGCGAGGTTGTGCGCGATCCGGAAGAGCCAGGCCGAGAACGGCACCTCGCGCCAGCGGAACCGGCCGATCGCCTCGAGCATCCGCAGGAACGTCTGCGTCGTCAGGTCCTCGGCGTCGTGGCGGTGGCCGACGCTCAGGTGGAGGTAGCTGTAGATGCGGTCGAAGTGGATCAGGTACAGCTCTTCGAGCGCTGCACGGTTGCCGCGCTGCGCCTGCTCGACGAGGTGGCGTACGGCACGGGCCGACGTGCGGTCACCGATTGCGCTGGCACCAACCTGAGACACCTGACCTTCTGGTTCCCGCCGACGAGCGGGGAGTAACGCCTCTTGTGTCAGTCGCTCCGAAAGCCCACACGCCCCTCGCGCGAGAACCGCTTGACGTAGACGATTCGCGCGAGCGGCAGGGTGTAACGGCCGTCCTCCGCGTCGATCTGGAAGGCGCCGTCGGCCGGGCTCGAGCTGAGCGTCCGCTCCAGCTCGTCTGCGGCGGAGGCCTCGACGTGCGCGCTCATGACCTGCCCGCCCTCGAAGCCGACCTCGATGCGGACGCGCTCGGCCTCAGCCACTCGACACC
>JBOHAW010000269.1:0-3669 GCA_050697975.1 Gaiellaceae bacterium | reverse complement strand
GGGATCCAGGAGGCGATGCTCCACGGCGAGCTCGCGGGCGCCCCCGTCCAGGGCGTGCGCGTGAAGCTCGTCGACGGCTCGTACCACACCGTCGACTCGTCGGAGATGGCGTTCAAGATCGCCGGCTCCATGGCGTTCAAAAGCGCCTACGAGAAGGCGAACCCGGTCCTGCTCGAGCCGATCATGGAGGTCGAGGTGACCGTCCCCGACGAGGCGGTGGGCGCCGTCAACGGCGACCTCAACTCGCGCCGCGGGCGGCTGCACGGGATGGAGCCCGCGGGCGGGATGACGATGATCAAGGCCGAGGTGCCGATGTCCGAGATCCTCACCTACTCGCAGTCGCTGACCTCGCTCACGGGCGGGCGGGGCGACTACCACATGCACTTCCTGCGCTACGAGGAGGTGCCGGCCCACATCGCCCAGAGGCTGATCGCGGAGACGAAGAAGGAGCGCGAGGAAGCGAAGGTGTGACGCAGCACGACGGCGCCTCCGGGCTCGGGGCGTCCGGCGCCGGCGGGCGAAGGCGATCGAGCCACCGCCCGCCGCCGGGCGGACACGTCTACACCTGGGCGGTGTCGGCCGGCTTGCCTTCCTTGAGCCGGCGGATCAACTCGGCGACGTTCGCCGTCTCCTGCTCGAGGTCGCGCTGGTGCTGCTCGAGCCGGTCGAGCCATTCCTCGGGCGTGGGGTAGCGGCGTAGCCGGAAGCCGTGCCCGCGATGTCTGTGGCCGTGGTGCATGTTCACCTCCCTTCGCCGTCGTGGCGTTCGAGAAAGCTGGCGATGCGACCGCTCGCGCGCTCGAGCGCCGCGGCCCAGTCGCCGAGGACGCTGCGGCCCGCGTCGGTGAGCTCGTAGGTGCGCTTGGCGGGGCCGGGCAGCTCGGCCTGCCACTCGGAGCGCACGAGTCCGTCCTCCTCGAGGGCCCGCAGGACGCGGTAGAGGTTGCCCATGTCGATGCGCTCGCCGGGCAGCAGCTCGGCCAGCTGATCGAGGAGCTCGTAGCCGTGGGCCGGACGGTCGCGGAGGAGCAGCAGCAGCCAGGGCTCGCTGAAGCGCTCGATCCTGGCGCGCACGCGCCAGCCGCCGTGGCGGCCGCCGCCGCGGCAGCGCGCGGCGCGCGCATGTCCCCCTCTCACGCGCTCACATCTACATGTAACTCACACATGTAAGAGAACGGTAGCAGTCCGTCTCTGTGGGACGCTGGGCTATCCTCGAATCCATGCGCATCATGCGAAACGCGCTCACGAGCACCTGCGCCATCTGCGAGCGCACCTTGCTCATGGGCGAGCGGGCGCTCCGCTTCTCGCCGGACGGCGGCGACTACGTCGACGTGTGCCCGCTGTGCCAGGAGGTCGCGCTCGAGCACGGATGGATCAAGGAGGGCTCGCCGATGACGCCCGTGCTGCCGGCCGACCCTCGTCGCCGCCGGCGCCGCCCGAGCCTCGCGCGCCTACTCGATCCGCGGCGCTCCGAGACGCCGCAGCGAGTCGTCTCCGAGCCGATCCTCCGGCGGCTGTCCGAGCCCGAGCTCGCGATCGTCGAGGCGGCGGACATCTTCAACGCAAGCGACTACCGGCGCACGGTCGGCGGGATCGCGAAGAGCCTCGGGCGCCCGCGGGCGAGCATCGTGCCGCTGTCCGGCACGAGCGGCGAGCTCGTGCTCACGGTCGCCTGGGACATCTCGTGGTACCAGTACCGCGTCTCGCCCGACTCCGCGCAACCGGTGCGGCTGGCCGAGCGCGGGCACGATCCGAGCCATCTCGAGAGCTCGTTCGCGGTCTGGAACGCCCGTCTCGACGACGACGGCCGGATCGTGCCCGACATCGCCAAGGTCTAGCGTCTGCCGGTGCAGGCTGGCGTTCGCCGCAACCCCGCCTAGAATCCGGCTTAGATGATCTATTGCGTCATTCCGCGCGAGCTCGAAGACGAGCTCTACGACAAGATGGTCGAGTACTACAAGGACAACCCCAACGTGACCGTGATCGTCGACCGGCGCGAGGGGCCCGATCGCCGCACCGAGAAGCGCGACGCGAGCACGCGCGAGATTCGCGACCGGCGCCGCACCCGTATCCCGGGCACGTTCCCGGAGACCGAGGCGGGCGAGCAGGGCGAGCCCGGCGACTAGAATCGGCCGCGTGAGCGCGACCGGGACGAAGACCTTCCAGAACTTCATCGGCGGCGAGTGGTCGGACGCCGCCGGGGGCGAGACCTTCGAGAGCCTCAGTCCGGCGACCGGCGAGACGATCGGCACGTTCCCGAAGTCGGGCGCCGATGACGTCGACCGCGCGGTCGACGCCGCGAAGGCGGCTTACGAGGAGTGGCGCGTCGTGCCCGCGCCGAAGCGGGGCGAGGTGCTCTACCGCTTCGGCCAGCTGCTGATCGAGCGAAAGGACGAGCTGGCGCAGCTGATGAGCCGCGAGATGGGCAAGGTGCTGCCCGAGGCCGGAGGGGACGTCCAGGAAGCGATCGACATGAGCTACTACATGGCCGGCGAGGGCAGGCGCCTCTTCGGCCAGACGACTCCCTCCGAGCTGCGCGACAAGTTCAACATGAGCGTACGGATGCCGATCGGGGTCGTCGGCGCGATCACGCCCTGGAACTTCCCGATCGCGATTCCCTCCTGGAAGATCGCGCCGGCGCTCGTGTGCGGGAACACGGTCGTCTTCAAGCCGGCGACCGACACGCCCTTGCTTGGCCAGCGCTTCGTCGAGCTGCTCGTCGAGGCGTGGTTGCCGAAGGGCGTTCTCAACGTCGTCCACGGCGGCGGCGGCGCGGTCGGCGATCGGCTGGTCCGGCACCCGGACGTGCCCGTGATCTCGATCACCGGCTCGCGCGAGACCGGCGTCGAGGTGCTGCGGAACGCCGCCGAGAACCTCAAGCACGTCCACCTCGAGCTCGGCGGCAAGAACGCGATCATCGTCCTCGACGACGCCGACCTCGAGTTGGCCGTCGACGGGATCGTCTGGTCTGCGTTCGGCACCTCGGGGCAGCGGTGCACTGCCGCGAGCCGCGTGATCGTCCAGCGCGGCGTCTACGACGCGCTCCAGTCGAAGGTCGTCGCCGCCGCCGAGAAGCTTCGCCTCGGCGCGGGCTGGGAGGCCGACACGGACGTCGGCCCCGTGATCAACGAGGCGGCCCTGGAGAAGATCCACTCATACACGGAGATCGGGAAGAGCGAGGGCGCCCGCCTGCTGACCGGCGGCGAGGTCGCGACCGGCAACGGGCTCGACAAGGGCAACTACTACCGCCCGACGATCTTCGGCGACGTCGAGCCGGGGATGCGGATCGCGCAGGAGGAGATCTTCGGCCCGACGACCGCGCTCATCCCGGTGGACTCGTTCGACGAGGCGATCAAGGCGGCCAACGGCGTCAAGTACGGCCTCTCGTCCTCGATCTTCACGCGTGACGTGAACAAGGCCTTCCGCGCCATGCGCGACCTCGACACCGGGATCACGTACATCAACGCCGGCACGATCGGCGCCGAGGTGCACCTGCCGTTCGGCGGTACGAAGGACACCGGCAACGGCCACCGCGAGGCCGGGCAAGCGGCTCTCGACGTCTTCACCGAGTGGAAGTCGATCTACGTCGACTACTCGGGTCGGCTGCAGAAGGCCCAGATCGACACCGCCGAGTAGGGCGAGGCCCGAAAGGGAGGGTGGGTGTCTGAC
>JBOHAW010000268.1:0-8475 GCA_050697975.1 Gaiellaceae bacterium | reverse complement strand
GTCTTGGCGGCCGGCGGAGGGCCCTCGGCGGGCTTCCGAGCACGTCCGCGGCCGCCGCGACTCCCGCGGCGACGGCGGGGCTTAGCTGGGTCCGCGCCGCCCTCGGCGGGCGGGCGGGGCGATTCGTCGATCGGTTGCGGAACGGCGGCCTCTGGGGGCGCCTGCTCCTGCTGCTTCGTCTTTCGTCGGAACCAGCGCAAACGAAAACTCCTTCTCGTGCGCGCGCGTGAACGCCGCCCGGACGGCCGGGGCGAATCGCGCGCTGCTGTGGGTGATTGAAAACCTCGTCATACGACGTGTTCGAAGCGTAGCAGTGAAGACGGGCGGCCCCCGCCGCGTGGGCAAGGTCCGTCCGACGCCGGTCCTAAGCTCGCGGGCAATCTGCGAGTCGGGAGGTGTACTCCGATGGCCGATCTGCCCGAAGCCTACGAGCTGCTCCTGATCGAGGAGGCCGACGCCTGGTTCGAGTACCTGGAGGCGACCCGCGAGCAGTCTCCGCTGCGCTACAAGGAAATCGAGCCGTGGGCCTGGAGCCGCCTGAGCCAGCGGCTGCGGGCGATCCGTGCGCGCCGGGCGAAGATGCGCCCCGCCGCGGCGTAAGCCGAGGCGCGCCCCTCCGGTCCGCCGAGGGTCTGACCCCTGGACTCGTCCCGATCAGCCGCTCGTCGAGGCCCGCGCCTCGAAGTAGCGCACCGCCGCCTCTCCGAGCGCTCGCGTGCCGGCGTACGCGATCGCGCCCTTCACGAGCCAGCCGGCCACCGGGACCGCCGTGAGCGCCTGCCGCGCGACGGCGCGGAGGAGAAGGCCGCTGCCGATCACGGCGAGGATCTCGGGCAGGCGCTCCTGGTCGATCTCCACGCCGTGCGCAGCACCGATGCGCAGCACGAGGCGCAGCTGCAGGAGGGTCAGCACGGGCAGGTCGGCGCCCGGGATGAAGATGGCGGCGCCGGTGATCCCGGCCCGGCGTGAGCTGCGCTCGATCAGCTCGTCGCAGACGGCCGGTCGGAGGACGGGGAGCCGCGCCGCCAGCGACGAGCCGCCCTCGCCGAGCCGGTGCGCCAGCACGCGGGCGATTTCCTCGACGGGGAAACCCGACCCCGCAGGCACGCGGACGACGTCGGTGGCGAGGACGTACGGCACGCGCGCCTCGAGCTCGGGGCCTGCGAGCACGCACACGACCGGGACTCGCGCCCGATGGGCCTGCTTCAGCACGCGCTCGTCCTCCTCGCTCGGCGGCGCGGCGAGGACGTAGGCCACGGCCGAGGCCCCGTCCAGGCCACTTTCGCGAACCGCCCCCGGACTGCCGCCGCGCCCGAGATCCTTGCGCAGGACGTCGGCCAGGCCGCGGGCGCCGGCGACGACGATCGGCCCCTGGTCTGCGGCCGCGATCCGCAGCTCCTTCACGAGGCCGTAGACGGCCAGCGGATGCAGCCGGATCGCCACCCTAGTGCCCCGTCCAGTAATGGTCTCGCGCTTCTGGGGTGCGATAAGCAAGCCGGGCTAGGACGCAGGGAGCGTCCATATCCATAGATATGGGCGCGACTGAGGACGACGCCCGGCGCCGCTTAGCGCGCGCCAGAAGCGCCCTGACTATTGCTGGATGGGGCACCTAGGCTCGCCGCGGGTCGCTGCGGCCGCGCACGTGAATCGCTTGGAGCACGCCCATCGCGAGCAGGTTGGCGATCATCGACGAGCCGCCGACGCTCACGAACGGAAGCGGGATGCCGGTGATCGGGGCGATCCCCATCGTCATGCCCACGTTGATGAAGATCTGGAACAGCAGCGCGAAGACGATCCCGCCGGCGACGATGGCCGAGAAGCTGTCCCGGGCGATCGAGATGATCCTGATGCCGCGCCACAGCACGAGCAGATACAGGCAGAGCAGGACGGAGGCGCCGACGAAGCCGCGCTGCTCGGCGAGCGAGGCGAACACGAAGTCGGTCGCGTGCTCGGGCAAGTAGTCGAGGTTCGTCTGGGTCGCGCCCTGGACGCCGCGTCCCCGCACCCCGCCGGCGCCGACGGACACGATCGACTGGTTGACGTTGTAGGTCGAGCCGCTCGGATCCCGGTCCGGATCGGCGAAGGCGGTCAGGCGCGCCGACTGGTACGGCTTCAACACCTCGACGCCCACGGCCGGGAGAGCCCAGAGCAGCGACACGGCGCCGAGGGCGGCGGCTGCGGCGAGACCGGCCAGGTGCAGCCACCGGGTGCCGGCGATGAAGAGGACGGCCGCAAGCGCCGCGCCGTAGACGAGCGCGGTGCCGAAGTCGGGCTGGATGAAGACCAGCACGATCGGCCCGAACGCGAGTCCGACCGCCGCCAGCACGGTCGACCACTCGCCGATGCGTCTGCCCCGGTCGGCCAGAAAGCCGGCGAGGAAGAGGATCAGGAAGACCTTCCCGAACTCGGATGGCTGGAACTGGAAGAAGCCGACGTCGATCCAGCGCTTGGAGCCGCGTGTGACGCTGCCGACGAGGATCACGAGCACCATCAGGCCCGTCGTGGCCACGTAGAGAGCGCGCTTGAAGCGGCGGTAGACGTCCGGGTCGATGAGGAGTGCCGCCACGAGCCCGGCCGCCCCGAGCGCCGCGAAGACGCCCTGGCGGACGACGAAGTACGTCTCGTTGCCCGCGACGTCGAAGCGCGTGATGCCCGCGATCACCCACAGGCCGTACGCGACGATTCCGGCCACGGCGGAGAGCAGCAGCCAGTCGAGCCGGCGCGCGAAGGAGACCGCCTCCTCGCGCGCGGCCCGGCGCGCGCGCAGGGCCGACGCCCCGGGTCCGGCGTGCTCGAGCATCAGTCCGTCGCCACCACTGTCATCGGCCCGCCACGGGCCTGGAAGTACTGCTCGAACACCTTCAGGGCCGTCGGCGCAGCAGTCGTGCCCCCGTGGCCGCCGTTCTCGATCAGCGCGCAGACGACGATCTCCGGATCGTCGGCCGGGCCGTAGCCGCACCACCACGCCTGGTCGAGCATTCGCCCGTGCTCGGCCGAGTACTTCTCGGCCGTGCCGGTCTTGCCGGCGATCGGGACCGGGAAGCTGCCGAAGACGCCGGAGGAGGTCCCGTTGGCCGCGTGGGCGGCGAGGTAGAGACCCTCACGCACGACGGCTATGGCCTCCGGATCGACGCCGCTCGCCTGCGGCGCGGGCGGCGTGAACCGCTGGCGGACGGAGATCGGCGCGCCGTTCTGCCCGGGCTGCTCGGCGTCGGTCACGAGGTGTGGGGTGACGATCTTGCCGCCGTTCGCGACCAGGGCGTAGAAGCGCGCCATCTGCAGCGGTGTCACGAGGAGGTCCTTCTGTCCGATCGCGAGCTGGATCGAGTCGCCCGGCTTCCAGAGCCGGTCGATCGCGCTCTCGTATGTCCGCCTCCGCCACTCGGGCGTCGGCAGCAGGCCGTCGGACTCGGGACCGAGGTCGACGCCGGTCGCCTCGCCGAAGCCAAGCCGGCTCGCCCATTGCTGGAGCGGATGCCCGCGCTCAGGCGGCAGGATCCAGAACTCGTCGCCGAGCGCGTAGAAGTACGTGTCGCAGGAGGCCGCGAGCGCGGTCGGCAGCGTCATCACAGTGCTCACGTACGGATCCCAGTTGCGGAAGATCTGTTTCTCCACGTTGCGGTCGTACCGGCTCGTGTAGCTCGACGTGCACGGGAGGGACTCGTACGGCGAGACCAGGTGCTCCTCCATCGCCGCCAGCGCGGTCACCGGCTTGAAGGTCGAGCCCGGTGGATACTCGCCCGCGACGGCGCGGTTCAGCGCCGGGTAGTTGGCCGCCCTGGCCGCACGCTGGTCGAGCAACGGCGCGAGCTTCTGCGGGTCGGAGCGGCCGACGAAGACGCTCGGCTTGTAGGTGGGGTTGGAGGCCATCGCCAGCACCGCGCCCGTGCGCGGGTCGAGCGCGACGAGCGCGCCGCCGTTCGCGTACCACTCCTCGTTCGCGTGCGCCGTCTCGATCCCGTAGCGCAGGGCGCGCTCGGCGGCCTGCTGCAGGCGGCGGTCGATCGTCAGCCGGATCGAGTGGCCCGGCCGCGGCACCTCCTTCGGCACGAGGTTCGAGCGCGGCCGCCCGAGCGAGTCGACGCGCAGCTGTGAGATGCCGGGCGTTCCGCGCAGGAAGTCGTCGTACGCCGCCTCGACCCCTCCCTGCCCGATCTCGTCGCCGAGGTGGAGCAGGTCGTCGGCCTCGAGCTGCTGCTGCGAGGCCTCCCCGACGTAGCCGAGCACCTGGGCCCCGAGCGCCGTGAACGGGTAGTCGCGCAGGGACGTCTGAGCGACGCGAACGCCGGGGAACTCGGCCTGGCGCTCGGACAGGTAGATGACCAGATCGCGGTGCACGCCCCGTTTGACGGTCACCGGCGTCAGCGGATCGTTCTTGCGCTTCGCGATCTGTCTGAGCATCCGCGGCAGCGGCACGTTGAGGATGCGGGAAAGCCGCTTCAGCATCTGGTACCGATTCACGGGGTCGCCGCGCTCGGGCAGGTCGGCCCGCCAGATCTGCACCGAGCTGCCGGCGACGTTGCCCACGAGCGCGACGCCGTTCCGGTCGAGAATCAGCCCTCGCGGCGCCCCTACGCGCACCGTGCGCAGCTGGTTGTTCTCCGCCGCGTTCAGGTACTGCGCGCCGGAGAGGATCTGCAGCGCCCACAGGCGCAGAAAGAGCACGGCGAAGACCCCGAGCACGATCGTGCCCAGGATCGCGATGCGCAGCGCGAGCTGCGGCGTGAGCCGAAAGGGCTCCTCGACCCGCGGATCGGCGGGCAGGAAGCGGCCCGGCCGCCGTGGGCTAGCCAAGCAGCCTCACCTCCCTGGTACGGTCGCCCGGCTCGGCCGGGCGCAGTGCCCGCCTGCAGAGCGCGTACACCGGCGGCGCGAGCAACAGGTTGAAGAGGACGGCGGGCGGAAGCGAGTCGACGAGCACCAGCCGCGCCGAGACGTCGTCTCCGAGCATGAAGTGGAGCCCGTACGCGGCTGCGGCGTACAGGACCGTGACGACGACGATCGAGAGGAGCGGCGCGTGCGCGCGGTCGCGCCCGGTCGTCTCGCCGTAGCGGCCGATCCAGTACCCCGCGACCGTGAGCACGAGCGACGTGAGCCCGAGCGTCTCGAGCGTCGCCGTGTCGACCAGGAGGCCGCCGACGAAGCCGGCCGCCGCGCCGAAGATCGGGCCGCGAAGGAGGGCGACGGCCACGAGGGTGACGAGCAGCAGGTCGGGGGTTCCGCCCGAGATGTCGACCGACGACAGAATCGTCACCTGGAGCACGGCGGCGAAGAAGACGATCAGGCCCGCCTTGACGGCGTCCAGCGCCTGCATCAGGGCCTCGCCGCCTTGGGCACGAGCACGATCACGCTGTCCAGGTGGTCGAAGTCGACGTACGGGTCGACCTGGATCCGCTTGTAGAGGTCGATGTCGCTCTGCCCGACGAAGGTCACCTCGCCGACCGGGATCCCGCGCGGGTAGAGGGACGGGAGCGCGCCGCGCTGCGAGCCCGACGTGACGATGCGGTCGCCTCGGTTGACGATGTCGTCCTTGCCGACCCGGTCCAGCACGAGCGAGTCGCTCCCCGCGCGCCCCGACTGGATCACGCCGGCCGCACCCGAGTTGGGGTCGATGTCGAGCGCGGACACGGCGCTCTCGGCATCGGTGAGCAGCATCACCTTGGCAGTGACGCGCGTGAGGGCGACGACGCGGCCCACGAGACCCTCGCCGTCCACGACCGGGTCATCCACGGCGATGCCGTCGTCGGAGCCCGCAGAGATCGTGATGTGCTGCGCGAACTGGGTCGGCGCGTGGGCGAGAACGGCGGCGTAGACGGGATCGAAGCCGTCCGGATACGCGGCCGCCGCCCGGTAGTCGAGCAGCCCGCGCAGCTGCAGGTTCTCCTGCCGCGCCGTCTCGTTCTGGATCAGCTGCTGGCGCAGGGCGACGACCTCCCGCTCGAGGCGCGCGTTCTCCGATTTCGCGTTCGCGAGCCCGCTGAAGTACCCGTAGACGTCCCGGAACGGCCTTGCCACCCGCTCGGCCCCGACCTGGAACGGACGCAGCACCGTCGCCCCGGCTCCCTGCAGGCTGTGCAGCCCTCCGGACGGCGTCTCCCGGAAGTAGATCGTGATCAGCATCAGCGAGAGCAGCACGAGGAACCCCACCACGAGCCGCCGCTTGAGGGCGGTGCCACTGCGGGAGGGGTACTTCGGAGCGGCGGCGCGCTGGACCGACGAGCCCAGGACCGCCAGCCGTACGGTCCGGTTGCGAGGCACGAGAACGCCAAAGGTTAGACGAGATTCCGGCGGGAGAGCGTCCGGTGAGCTCCTACAGGGTCGAGCGCGGGTCGAACGCGTCGCGCAGGCCGTCGCCGAGGAGGTTGAAGGCGAGCGTCGTCACGAGCACGGCGAGGCCGGGCCAGATCATCAGCCACGGCTGCAGCGTGTAGTACTCAGGCGCCGTGGCGAGCAGGTTGCCCCAACTCGCGGTCGGCAGCTTGATCCCGAGGCCGAGGAAGGAGAGGCCGGCTTCGCCGAGGATGAAGCCGGCCACGATGAGCGTGCTGAAGACGATGATCGGCGCAACCAGGTGCGGCAGCAGGTGCGACCGGATGATGCGCCAGTCGCCCGCCCCGGTCATGTGCGCGGCCTCGACGAACTCCTTCTCGCGCAGGGAGAGCACCTGGGCGCGGATGATCCGGGCCGGGAAGAACCAGCCGAACATCACGAACACGAGCACGAGCGTGACGACGCCGCGCCCGAAGACCCCGAAGGTGACGTTGTCGAGCCGGCTGCCGACGGTGCTCGCGAGCGCGATGATGAAGAGCAGCGCCGGGAACGCCATCGTCACCTCGGTCACGCGCGAGATGATCGTGTCGATCCAGCCCCGGTAATAGCCGGCGACCGCTCCGAGCAGCACGCCGATCGTCATCACGCCGACCGTCGAGATCACGGCCACCTGCAGCGACACCCGTCCGCCATAGAGCAGGCGCAGGAACTCGTCGCGGCCGAGCGCGCTGTCTGCGCCCAGCAGGAAGAGCTGCCGCTCGCCCGACTCGGGATCGGTCACGCGGGCCATCGGCCCGCGGGGAATCAGGCGGTCGTCGACGCCGTCGAAGAAGAGCGTGTCCGGCCCGTGACCGAGCAGCTTCTGGGCGAGCCAGGCGCCCGGAAAGCACGCCAGTACGAGTAGGACGATCAGGCCGACGCTCGCCAGGGCGACCTTGTCCCGACGGAAGCGGAGCCAGACCAGCTCCCAGTAGCCGCGTGCACGAATCTCCAGCTGCGGATCGGCGTCGAGCGGTTCGGCGTGGAGAAGCTGCTCGGTGGTCATCGTGGCCGGACGGCGCCTGCCAGACCGCCACGTGCCTACTTCAACGTCGCGGGGGCGTGATTGTTAGTAGCGGCGCCCGTTGCGCGAGCGGTTGCGGGCGCGCGCGCTGCGGTGGATCGCCTCGAACTCCTCGAGGCTGCGGCCGGAGCCGACGGCGACGCAGGTGAGCGGCGACTCGGCCAGGTGCACCGGCATCTGCGTCTCGTGGCGCAGCCGCTCGTCGAGCCCGGACAGGAGCGCGCCTCCGCCGGCGAGGACGATCCCGCGATCCATGATGTCCGCGGCCAGCTCCGGCGGCGTCTTGTCGAGCGTGGACTTGATCGCGTCGACGATCTGCACGACCGGCTCCTCGAGTGCCCGGCGCACCTCCTCGGAACTCAGGATGACCGTCTTCGGGAGGCCGGTGAGCATGTCTCGGCCACGCACCTCCGCGTGGATCTCCTCGCGCAGGTCGAAGGCCGATCCGACCTCGAGCTTGATCTCCTCCGCCGTCTGCTGGCCGACGAGCAGCTTGTACTCGCGCTTGATGTGGTTGACGATCGCCTCGTCCATCTCGTCGCCCCCGACGCGGAGGCTTTGCGAGACGACGATGCCGCCGAGCGAGATCACGGCCACCTCGGTCGTGCCGCCGCCGATGTCGACGATCATGTTGCCGGTCGGCTCGGCGACCGGGAGCCCGGCGCCGATCGCCGCCGCCATCGGCTCCTCGATCAGGTAGGCCTGGCGTGCGCCTGCGGAGAGCGTCGCCTCCTCGACGGCGCGCTTCTCGACGCCCGTGACTCCGGACGGGACGCAGACGACGACGCGCGGGTGGGCGAAGCGGTGCTGGTGCACCTTCTGGATGAAGTGGCGGAGCATCTGCTCGGTCACGTCGAAGTCGGCGATGACGCCGTCCTTGAGCGGCCGGATGGCGGAGATCGTGCCGGGCGTGCGGCCGAGCATGCGCTTGGCCTCGATCCCGACCGCGTGCACCTCGCCGCTGCGCTGGTCGATCGCGACGACCGAGGGCTCGGAGAGCACGATCCCGCGCCCGCGCACGTAGACGAGCGTGTTCGCCGTGCCGAGGTCCACGGCCATGTCGCGGCCGCCGAAGCCGCTCAGTGAGCGAAAGAAGGCCATCCGGAGGAAGGGAGTCTAGCCTGAGGTTGCTCACCCGAAGG
>JBOHAW010000267.1:0-6800 GCA_050697975.1 Gaiellaceae bacterium | reverse complement strand
GGCGCGGCGGGCGCGGCGGGAGCGGCGGGGCCCGCGGGGCCGAGCGACGCCTACGGGCGCTTCCTGAACGGCCCGGTTGCCATCCCTGCGTCACTGACGACGCTCGCCACCCTCAGCATCCCCCAGGCGGGAAGGTATGTCGCCTGGGCGAAGGCGTACGTCACGGCAACAGGGGACGCGGCCGTGGCAACCTGCAGGCTCGAGGCGGGGCAGGACATGGATCAGACCAGCGTTTCGGCCCGTAGCACCACACCTCGTGCGCTCGCGCACATCGTCACGCACGAGTGCGCAGCGGCGGGGAACGTCGACCTCAAGTGCCTCACGAGCGGCGCCCTCCAGGCGAACCACATCAGGATCGCCGCCATCAGGGTCGCCAACCTCACGAACACCGGCTAGCGATTATCCGAGCGAGTGCGAGCGGCCTCGTCCGTCCACGGGGCCGCTTTGCCGTTCGCAGGCAGCGGTAGTAGCGTCGGCATCCTCAGCCAAGCGCGAGGCGACTCCCTCCTCATGGTCGTCGCCGGCGCACCGGGGAAGGGAGAAGGGGATGAGCCACATCTGGCGCCGCCGGCCGTCGCCCGCGATGGTGGTCGCATGCGCAGCGCTTGCCCTCGCGCTCGGCGGGACGAGCTACGCGACGGTGTTGCAGGTGCCGAGGAACAGCGTCGGCACCGCACAGCTCAAGAACAACGCCGTCACGTCGACCAAGGTGAGGAACGGGTCGCTGCTGCGGGCCGACTTCGGGTCCGGGCAGATCCCGGCGGGCCCGGCAGGCCCGGCCGGCCCGAGCGACGCCTTCGCGCGAGTCATCAACGGACCGATCACCGTGCCCGCAACCGGCCCCTTCCTGACGCTCGCCAACCTCTCCATCCCGCAGGCGGGCAGGTACGTGCTCTGGGCGAAGGCCGGCGCCATAGCGACGACGACCGGCGAGCTGACGTGCCTTCTTGTGGTCGGCAACGAGCAGATCGACCAGATGACGGAGTGGGTACCGGTAAACCTCCACAGCGGGCTCGCGCTCCTGGCCGCGCGCGACTTCCCGACCGCGGGCAGCGTCGACCTCAGGTGCGCGGCGACAGGAGTGATGTCCGTGTCGGACATGAAGATGGTCGCCATCAAGGTTGGCAGCCTGATGAGCACCTAGGCCATCAAACGTCAGACGACTGCTGGAGCAGAGCACTAGAGTTCGCCGCGTGAGGGTGGGGGTGCCGACCGAGACCGCGCCGGGGGAGCGCCGCGTCGCACTCGTGCCCGAGGCGATCACCCGCCTTCCGGAGGGAATCGAGGTGCTCGTCGAGCGTGGCGCGGGCGCCGGGGCGTTCTGTTCGGACGACGCGTTCGCGGAGGCCGGGGCGGCCCTCGTCGACGACCCGTACGCGGCGGAGGTCGTCGTGAAGGTGCAGAAGCCGAGCGAGGACGAGATCGACCGGCTGCGCGACGGCACCGTCCTGATCGCCTTCCTCCAGCCGCTCGTGGACACCGAGGGTCTCGAGCGACTGGCCGCCGCCGGCGTCACCGCCTTCGCGATGGAGTCGATCCCGCGCATCACGCGCGCGCAGGCGATGGACGCCCTCTCGTCGCAGAGCACCGTCGCCGGCTACAAGGCAGTCCTGATTGCGGCCGAGCGGCTGCCGCGGTTCTTTCCGATGTTGATGACGGCCGCCGGGACGGTCGCTCCGGCGAAGGTGCTCGTGCTCGGCGCCGGGGTTGCCGGGCTGCAGGCGATCGCGACAGCGCGCAGGCTCGGCGCCGTCGTCTCCGCGTTCGACACCCGGCCGGTGGTGAAGGAGCAGGTCGAGAGCCTGGGCGCGGTGTTCCTCGAGCTGGGCGTCCGGGGGGAGGAGACGGAGGGCGGGTATGCGACGGAGCTGACCGAGGACGAGCAGCGCCGGCAGCAGGAGGAGCTGACGCGTGCGATCGCCGACTGCGACGTGGTCGTGACGACCGCTCTCGTCCCCGGCCGCCCGGCACCGACGCTGATCACGGCGGAGGCCGTCGGCGCGATGCGGCCGGGCTCGGTGATCGTCGACCTCGCCGCCGAGGCCGGCGGCAACTGCGAGCTGACCGAGCCGGGCAGCGAGGTCGAGCGTCACGGCGTCACGATCTTCGGTCCTCTGAACCTGCCCGGGTCGATGCCCGTGCACGCGAGCCAGCTCTACGCGCGGAACGTCTCCGCCCTGCTCGGCCACCTGATCGCCGACGGCCGGCTCAGGCTCGACTTCGACGACGAGATCACGGCCGGCGCATGCGTCGCGCGCCCCCGGGTGCAGGCGTGAACGAGAGCCTGATCGTCGAGCTGACCGTGTTCGTGCTCGCGCTCTTCGTCGGCTTCGAGGTGATCTCGAAGGTGCCGACGATGCTACACACGCCGCTCATGTCCGGCACGAACGCGATCCACGGGATCGTGCTCGTCGGGGCGATGATCATCGCCGGGCTCTCCGACTCGGCCACCGTGGCGACGATCGTCGGCACGGCGGCGGTGGCGCTCGCGACGATCAACGTCGTCGGCGGCTTCCTCGTCACCGACCGCATGCTGCAGATGTTCAGGAAGCGGGAGCCGCGTGAGTCGCAGCGATCTGATCAATAGCGCCTACCTCCTCACGGCGATCAGCTTCATCGTCGCGCTGAAGCGCCTGTCCTCGCCGGCGACCGCGCGCTCGGGGAACGCGATCGGCGCGGCCGGAATGCTGGTCGCGATCGCGGCGACGCTGCTCCAGCAGGAGATCGTCAGCATCTGGCAGATCGCGCTCGGGATGGGTGTCGGCGCGGTCGTCGGCTACTTCTCGGCGCAGAAGGTGAAGATGACCGCGATGCCGCAGATGGTGGCGCTCTTCAACGGCGTCGGCGGCGGCGCGGCGGCGCTCGTCTCGCTCGCGGAGTTTCACGAGCGCGCGCCCGATCCCGGGCGGATCGAGCTCAACATCGGCATCAGCATCCTGCTCTCGGCGCTGATCGGGAGCGTGTCGTTCTCGGGCAGCGTCGTCGCGTTCGGCAAGCTCCAGGAGCTCGTCAGCGGCCGGCCCCTCGTCTATCCGGGGCAGAAGCTCCTGAACGGCCTGCTGCTCGCGGCCGTCTTCGCAGCCGGCGCCGTGATCCTGGCCGGACCGCAGCGCCAGTGGCTGCTCCTCGCGATGATCGGCGGCGCGCTCGTCTTCGGCGTCCTGTTCGTGCTCCCGATCGGCGGCGCCGACATGCCGGTCGTGATCTCGCTGCTGAACGCGTTCACCGGGCTCGCGGCGGCTGCGACCGGCTTCGTCCTCCACAACAACGTGCTCATCGTGAGCGGCGCGCTCGTCGGCGCCTCGGGCACCCTGCTGACGATCCTGATGGGCCGCGCGATGAACCGCTCGCTCGCGAACGTCCTCTTCGGGGCCTTCGGCGCGGTGGCGCCGGGCGCCGCCGGTGCCGCCGCGGGGGGTGACGGCGTCGTCCGCTCGGTGAGCGCCGAGGACGTCGCCATCCTGCTCGCGTACGCGCGCCGGGTGGTCGTCGTCCCCGGCTACGGACTGGCGGTGGCGCAGGCCCAGCACGACGTGCGCGCGCTCGCCGACATGCTGGAGGAGCGGGGCATCGACGTGCGCTACGCCATCCACCCCGTCGCAGGGCGCATGCCCGGCCACATGAACGTCCTGCTCGCAGAGGCGAACGTCCCGTATCCCCAGCTCCAGGAGATGGACGAGATCAACCCCGAGTTCCCGAGCACCGACGTGGCGCTGGTGATCGGCGCGAACGACGTCACGAACCCGGCCGCGCGCACGTCGCCCAGCAGCCCGATCTACGGGATGCCGATCCTCGATGTCGACAAGGCGGCGAGCATCGTCGTGCTCAAACGCAGCATGAACCCCGGCTTCGCGGGGATCGACAACGCGCTCTACACCGATCCGAAGACCGTGATGCTGTTCGGCGACGCGAAGGAGTCGGTGCTGCACGTGATCGGCTCGCTCAAGTCCGTCTGAGGCCGACGTGTCTCCCCGGAGCAGGGCCTCTCAGGACGGGCCTTCCTCGGCCCACCACCCGCTGCGAGCATAGCCGCGAAGAATGCGCGCGTGGTGAGCGCGATCGTCGCGAAAGCGTGTCACCGGATGCTTCACACTTGGCGGCTTGGCTCCCTTCCTCAACGGACGGCACGTCGAGCAGGCGGTCTCGCCGGAGCGCGCGGTCGAGGCGGTGCGCGAGGCATTCGTCGCCTACGCGCTCGGGGAATGGACGATGCCGCCGAAGGTGTACGTGCCGGCCTATCCGGCCGGGGACTTCAGGGCCATGCCCGCGCTCGGCGCCGGCCACGCGCTCCTCAAGTGGGTCACGTCCTATCCGGGCAACCCGGCGCGCGGTCTCCCCACGGTCATGGGTCTCGTGCTCCTCTCGGACGCCTCGGACGGCACCTTACGCGCCGTGCTCGACGCGGCGGCGGTGACCGCCCTCCGCACGGGGGCTGCCGCCGTCCTCGCCGCCGAGACACTCGGCCGACGCGACGCCGGCACGGCCGCCGTGATCGGCGCCGGCGTCAACGGCCGCGCGGTGGCGCGAACCTTCGTCGCGCGCGGCCACGACGTCGCGATCTGGGACGTCGATCCCGAGCGGGCCGCCCTAGCGGGCGAGGATCTCGGCGCGCGCGTGGCCGCCGGCCGGGAGCAGGCGTTCGGGAGCGATCTCGTCGTCACGGTCACGCCGGGAAAGGAGGTGCTGCTGGCCCCCGGCGCTCTGCGGTCCGGGCAGCACGTGAGCCTGATGGGCGCGGACGGGCCGGGCAAGGCCGAGATCGCCGTCGAGGAGCTGGCCCGCGTGCACGTCTTCTGCGACGACTGGGAGCAGGCGAGTCACAACGGCGATCTCGCGCAGGCCGTCGAGGCCGGCGTGGTCGGCCGGGGCGACGTGACCCAGCTGGGCGACGTCCTCGCCGGGAAGGCCGAGGGCCGGCGCTCCGCCGACGACATCACGATCTTCGACTCGACCGGCCTCGCGATCCAGGATCTCGCCATCGCCCTCGCGGCGCTCGAGCGGGTGGACGAGCTAGTCGACGTGCCCCGGTTCGAGCCCTGAGATCCGTCCGGGGTCCAGCAGCTCGAGCAACGGATCGGGGCGGCCCAGGACAGCCTGGGCGACGAGCTCGCCGCACGCCAGGCCGAGCACGTTGCCGTGCCCGGAGTACCCGCACGCGACCCAGACGCCGGGATGCCCCGGCACGGCGCCGGCGAGCGGAAGGTCGTCGGCGGTCGTCCCCCAGATGCCCGACCAGCGGTGCGTGATCCGCGGCACACGGCCGAGGAGCGAATGGACGAGCTCCTCGAGGCCTTCCTGGACGAGGTCAGTCGTGCCCTCCTGGCCTGTGGACTCCTCCTCGAGGTTGCGGTCGCGCCGCCCGCCCGCGACGAGCCGCCGATCCGGTGTCTGCTGCCAGTAGTCGAAGCCGTGCCGGGCGTAGTGCGGACGCTCGAAACGACGCTCCGGCAGCGGCTCAGTTACGAGCACCTGACCGCGCGTGGGCTGCACCGCCGCCTCGATCGCCGGCACGAGGCTCCTGGTGTAACCGTCCGTGGCGACGACGACGTGCTCGGCGTCGAGCTCTGCGAGCGACGAGACCTCGCGGTCTTCCCGGATCTCGACACCGGCCTCGGCGGCCCGCAGCGCAAGTCGCCGGACCCAGCGCGCCGGCTGCAGCGCTCCGTCGGGCGGGTGGAGGATCGCGCCGCTGAAGCCCGGTGGGAGCTCGCCGTCCTGCCACTCGACCGCGAAACCGTCCGTGCGCAGGGCCTCGAACTCGGCCTCGAGCTCGCCGCGCTCCCCCGGATCGGCGGCCAGTCGCAAGCTGCCGACGCGCCGGAACGCGTCGCCGGCCAGCGACTCCAACCGGTCGAGGTAGCGCTCCGTCATCCGCCAGAGCGCTCGTGCTCGCTCGGCTCCGAGCTGCCGCCGGGCTCGGTCGTAGGGCATCGCGCCCCCGCGCAGCGCAAAGCCGCCGTTGCGCCCGCTGGCGCCAGTCGCGATCTGACGCGCCTCGAGCAACCGCACCCGGAGGCCACCCTCCGCGAGCGCGAGCGCTGCGGCGCAACCGGTCACGCCGCCGCCGATCACGACCGCGTCGGCGGGCCCCTCGTGCCGCAGACGCGGCAGCGACGGCGCCGGCTCCTCCAGCCAGTAGGTGTCGGCCACTCAGCGATGGTAGACCGCCCGGTAGATCCCCTCGGCCCCGGCCGCAACACCGGAGAGCTCGAGCTCCGTGAGCGCGGCGGCGAGCGGCCCGGCTTCCATGCCCGTGGCCTGCGCCAGCTCGTCGGCTCCGGCTGGCGCGTCGCGCAGTCGCGCGAGCACGGCCTCGGCGCCGGCGCTCAGGTCCGGCGCTGGTGCAGGTTGCGACGAGAGGCCGAAGCTCTCGAGCACGTCCGAAGCGGCCGTCAGGGGCGTCGCGCCCAGCCGCAGCAGCCCGTTCGTGCCGGCGGACAGCGCCGAGGTGATCTCGCCGGGCACAGCGAAGACCTCCCGGCCCTCGTCGAGGGCGAGATCGCCCGTGATCAGCGCGCCGCTCCGCTCGCGGGCCTCGACCACGACGGTCGCGGCCGCGAGCCCGGCGATCACCCGGTTGCGCGCCGGGAAGCGCCACGGAGCGGGCTCGACGCCGGGCGCGTACTCCGAGACGACCAGGCCGCGCTCCGCGATCCGCCGCGCGAGCTCGCGATGCGTCGCAGGGTAGTCGCGGTCGATGCCGCACCCGAGCACGCCGACGGTCAACCCATCCGCTTCGAGGGCGCCGCGATGAGCGTCGCCGTCGATGCCCCGGGCGAGCCCGCTGACGACCACCAGGC
>JBOHAW010000266.1:0-17307 GCA_050697975.1 Gaiellaceae bacterium | reverse complement strand
CCTGGGCGGTGCGGCAAGCTACGCGCGCGCCGAGGGAGCGGCCGCCGACGACGAGCTGCAGCCCGCGCAGCTCGTCCCGGGCCAGTTGGTCGACCACCGCCGTCCAGGCGGCGTCGAGCTGGCGCGCCGGAGCGGGAGCGCGTCGCCCGGCGACGCGGTACGGTTGCTCGACGAGCGCGACGCTGACCCCCTCGGAGAGCGCGACGCCCGTCACCGCCACCAGATCGCGCGACGTCACCCCTCCAGCGGCTCCATGACCGAGCACCAGCGCGGCTCTCGGCTCATCGGCGGAGTGCAGGTGGGCGTTCGCCTGACCGTGCGGGGTGTCCACTTCGAGCGTCGTCACACCCAGGTGATGCTGCCAGCCTCGATCCGTTCGTGTCGGCGCGCGCGACAGCAGCGCCTTGGCGTCGGCCGCGGCGGACGGCTTCGTGCGACCATGCCGTTTGGGAAGGCGACTCCGTCTGCCACCTGTCGAGCGGCACTCGGAGGAGCGCCGCGCTCGCGGATTCGCGATGCGCGGCCGGGAGTCAAAGACGGCGTTGCTCGGCGCTCTACGCCGCGACCGTCGCGCCGCTCTCCGCCAGCCGCTGGAGGTTCTCGAGCGCGCTCTCGCGCACCTTCCCGAACTGTCGCTTCGCCATGAGCGCGCTCATCAGGCGGCCGACGAGGCCGCGTGGGTCGTAGTGTGTCTCGACTCGGACGAGCGTCGTTCCGGCGCCCGCAGGCTCGAGGGTGAACGAGAACCAGAAGTCGGAGAGCCTGCGCGAGAAGCCGAAGGAGTCGTCTTCGATCCGGTGCGCCAGCTTCCGGTGCGGAACGCTCTCGATGCAGCGCTCCACCGTCTTGCCGGCCTTGCCGCCGAAGTCGACGTCGCACGTTCGCACCGCGCCGACCCGCTCGCGCCCGCCCGACTGGATCTCGCACGTCTTCACCATCGGCAGGACGCGCGGAAGGTTGCTCTCCGAGTCCTCGAGGATCTCCCAGATCCGTTCGGCGGACGCATGCACGACGATCTCGTTCTGGCCCTGCAGCTTGCCCTTCATCTGGAGACCTCCTGCCGGGGACTTGAAAAATCTATAGTGATAAGATAGGAAAAGTCAAGTGCCGGGCCGTTCCTACAACCAGTACTGCGCGCTCGCGCGCGCTCTCGACGTCGTGGGCGAGCGCTGGACGCTCTTGCTCGTCCGCGAGCTGCTCCTCGGGCCGAAGCGCTACAAGGACCTGCTGGCCGGGCTTCCCGGGATCGGCACGAACCTGCTCGCTGACCGGCTGAGGGAGCTCGAGCGGGTCGGCATCGTCGGCCGCAGCGTCTTGCCCCCGCCGGCGGGATCTTCCGTCTACCAGCTGACCGAGCTGGGGCGCGGGCTCGAGCCGGCGGTCTTCGCACTCGGCCGCTGGGGCGCGCACGTCCTGGAGCCGCGCAGGGAGAGCGATGCCACCGATCCAGGCTGGTTCTTCGTCTCGATCCGCGCGACGTTCCGCCCCGAGGCCGCAGCGGAACTCCGCGAGAGCTACGAGTTTCGGATCGACGGCGCGCCCTTCCACGCGCGCGTCGACCACGGGCGAGCGCGGACGAGCCAGGGCCATGCCGACGATCCCGACGTCGTCGTCACCACCGACCTCGACTGCTTCATCGGCCTCCTGTCGCGGCAGCTTTCACCCGGCGAGGCCGCGGCGAGTGGGAGGGTTCGGCTCGAGGGCGACGACGCCGCGCTGGAGCGCTTCGTCGAGATCTTCGCCTGGCCGTCGCCGGCGAACCTCGCGGCAGGGTAGCGGGAGCAACTGCGCCAACGAAGGCCTCTGGCACGGGCGCGTCGCGAGCCTGGGACGAAGCTCCATGTGCATGTGGAGGGACGCCCTAACCAGGAGCGTCCTTACACTCCATCCAGACCAGAGTCAGGCGTGTGACTACCTATTCCTGAGGACGCGGAACCCGAGGCTGGTTCTCGCTCCGACCTCATGGACGTCGCGCTTCTCGAGTCGGACGCGCTCGGGGTCGATGCTCACGAGGAGTCGGAGCCCGCTACCCAAGACGACTGGCATGACATCGATTCGAAGCTCGTCGACGAGCCCGGCGCGAAGCAGCTGCTGCACCACACTGGCGCCTCCAACCACCTGAAATCGCGCTATCTCCTGCGGCGGCGCTCGCCTGCGCGATCGCCGAGTCGATGCCGTCGGTCCGAGAGGAGCCGAGAGCGTCGCCTCCGTAGCTCACTGCGGTCCTATGTTCGGTGCCGCCCGGCACGACGCCGTCCGGCGTCGTCGCGCTGGGGGCGGCCGGATCCAGATGCCACCTTCCTCACCACCGGGCGTCCGGTCGCGCCGCCGGCGACGCCGGTCCCGCAGCCTGAGCGGCTCGCGCGCACCGCCGCGTGGTAGAAGGCGAGCGTGGCGACGTTCCTCGTCGTGCTCCGCCGCTCCGGCCCTCAGTGGGACCCGTCGCGGCCGCTGGAGGAGCAGTCCGACTGGCTCGCGCACGCGTCCTTCATGGGCGGGCTCGTGGACGCCGGCTTCGTCGTCCTGGGCGGGCCGCTCGCCGACGAGCACCACGTGGTGCACGCCGTCGAGGCCGAGTCGGAGGACGCCGTCCGCGCCACGCTCGCGCGCGATCCGTGGAGCGAGTCGCATCTCCGGGTCGACACGATCGACCCGTGGACGATTCCGGCTCGACCGGCGGCGCGCCTAGCCGAGGCTCGCTCGAGACGGCCGGCGTCCCGCGGCGCGGGCGCGGTGCGACGGCGAAGGTGCTCACGCGCTCGCATCCGGCGGCGAGCGGGTCGGGCGGATCTGCTTGGAGCTTCAGCAAGCGCCGTTTCGGGCGCTGCCGCTCATGAGGGCGTGAGCTCGGGCGCGCGGGGCAGCCCCTTCGTCCGAAGCGCCGATTGGACTGCCTCAGCCAGAGGTCTGGAGGGGACGCGCTCACCGCCCTCGACGCCCCGGCCACGGAGCACCGCCATTGAGTTGCGCTGCGCCCGGCTCTCTGCCTCGCCCGATACGACGAGGGCGCCTCCACGACCCCGACGTGCCACTTCCAGCAGTTCCTCGAGTAGGCCAACTTGTCGTCGCGGCCCACCGTGACGGGACAGAAGACCCTGTGCACTCGGGGAAGTATCGGCGACGCGATTCAGCGTCAATGGCCGCAGCGCCAAGCGCGGCCGCCCACCAGCACGGCGACGCTCACATCGCCGGCCGGCGCGCGCTACACGTCGTGGTACACGGTGACCACCTCGGTGTAGAACTCGAGCGCGGCGCGACCCTGCTCGTGCGGGCCGAACCCCGAGGCCTTGATGCCGCCGAATGGGACATGCACGTCCGCGCCGGCTGTCTGCGAGTTCACGTGGAGGAGTCCCGCCGCGAGCTCGTTCACGAAGCGCTGCGCGGCCTCGAGGCTCGTGGTGAAGATCGATGCGGAGAGACCATGTTCGACTGCGTTTGCGCGCACGATCGCCTCGTCGAGCGTGCCGAAGCGGTACAGAGACGCGACCGGACCGAAGACCTCCTCGCACGACAGCATTGCGTCGTCCGCAACCCCCTCGAAGACAGTCGGCGCGACGAGGTACGCCTCGTCGTCAAGGCGCTCGCCGCCCGCAAGGACTGTCCCACCCTCCGCTCGCCCCTGCTCGATCGCCGCCAGAACGTCACTCAACTGCTTCTCGTTCACCAGCGGGCCCACCTCCGTGTCGGGGTCGCTCGGGTCGCCGACCCTGCCGCGCTCGATACGCTCGAGCAGTTGCCGCCGGAATTCGTCGTAGACCTCGTCCTGGATGTAGATCCGGCGCGTGGCGGTACATTTCTGACCTGCCGACCAGAACGCGCCCGCGTATGCAGCCTCGACCGCGCGGTCGAGCTTCGCGTCGGCCATGACGACGAGCGGGTTCTGGCCGCCCAGCTCGAGCTGCACGGGCTTGCCCAGGCGCGTGGCCTGCTCGCGCACGTGTTCGCCGACCGCGACCGAGCCGGTGAAGGAGATCGCGGCGACACGCGGATGGCACACCAGCGGCGCGCCGACCTCGGAGCCGCTGCCGACGACGACGTTCAGGACGCCTGGCGGCAGACCCGCCTCGTCGAAACACCGCGCGAGGTGGAGCCCCGTCAGCGGCGCGTCCTGCGCGAGCTTCATCACCACGGTGTTGCCGTAGACGAGCGCGGGGGTGAGCTTCCACGCGGGGATCGCCGCGGGGAAGTTCCAGGGCGTGATCAGCGCGACGACTCCGAGCGGCCGCCGTAGCGTGTAGACCAGGGAGCCGGTCGCGGACTGCTCGTACAGCTCGCCTTTCGGCCGCCACGGCTCGCCCGCGAAGAAGCGGCAGATCGTCGCCGCCCGCGCCGCCTCCATTCTCGCCTCGCGGACCGGTTTCCCCATCTCGCGTGTCATGTCGCGCGCGATCTCCTCCGCGCGCGCGTCGATGCGATCGGCCGCCTCGAGCAGGATCGCGCCGCGGCTCGCTCCGGGGCGCGACGACCACTCGGGGAACGCAGCCACGGCCGCCTCGACCGCGGCGTCGACGTCCTCTTCACCCGAGGCGGGGAACTCGCCCACCACCTCGGACGGTCTCGCAGGATTGCGTTTCTCGTAGGTTCGGCCGCCAAGGCTCGGCCGCCAGCGGCCGCCGACGTAGTTCAGCGCCGCGATCGCTCCGGCCTCGAACGTCTGGGTCATGAGCTTCTTCCCATCAGCGCGCCGCGAGCTCGCCCACGCGCGGGACGCCGCAGTCGAGCAGCATGCGGCGAGCGCGCTCTCGGTACTGCTTCCGGACGTCCCGGGTGGGGGGGCGGCACCGGCTCGAGCCGAGCCCGATCAGCTCCATGCAGAGCTTGTCCAGGTGACCGTCTCCGCCGGTGTACTGCTCGATCTCCTTCCAGAGCGCCATGAACGGCATCGCCACGCGGACGAGCTCCGACTGGACTTCGGCATACCGCCCGCTCTCGAGCAAGTCCCAGAGCCGCACTCCCCATTCCGGCCAGTAGTTGCAGACGTGGACCTCGATGCCGCGCGCGCCGAGGATGTGACTCGTCACGAAGCGGAGCTGGTTGTCGACGATGGAAAGCCGATCCGCGAAACGCGCCACGACCTGCTCGAACTCCATGAAGCCGGCGTCCGGGGTCGACCACTTGAGGCCGGCGACGGCGGGGAGCTCGGCGACCTGCTCGATCGCGCCGATCGAGAAGCCGTAGCTCGTCCAGTGGGTGTTGTAGATCACGATCCCCACGTCGGCTGCCTCCGCCGCGGCCAGCACGTAGTCGTAGAAGTCCCCCTCGGTGTGCGCGAAGTAGTACGGAGGAGAGACCTGGACGTACTCTGCGCCCATCTGCTCGGCGGCGCGAACCAGCTCGACGAGCTCGCGCGTGCTCGTCGTCTGAGCACCCATGACGACGGGCACCGCCCCGTCTGCCTCCTCGACGACCGCCTCCGCGACCGCGACCCGCTCGTCGAAAGTGAGGGTGGAGAAGTCGCCGGCTCCGCCACCGGCGAGCAGCACCCCCGTGCCCGTTCGGATCCCGCCCTCGATCACGAAGCGGACGTGGCGCCGGATCGCCGGCAGGTCGACCGCGAGGCCGTCGTCGTCGGAGAACATCGTCGGGATGGTCACGTAGCAGCCGCACAGGCGGCTGCGCGCCAGCTCTCTGTCCATCGGCATCTCTCCAGTCGATTACACGGCCAAGTAGGTTCCCTGAATGAACGTCACGCCGTCCCCGTCCTCTCCGTAGTAGACGGCGAAGAGCTTGCGCGGCGCGTACTCGATCACGCTGGGGTAACCGAGGTTAGCGCTCGGCAGGTCGTCCCGAACGACGAGCTCGCGTCCCCACGTTTCCCCGTCGTCCTCGCTGACGGCGGCGCGGATGCCGAACGGTTCCGTGCGGCGGCCGTAGACGATGAAGAGCCGGCCGTCGCGCAGCCGAATCGCGTGCGTCGGGTAACCCGGAAACGGCAGCCGTCGCGGCTCACCCCACGTTCGCCCGCCGTCCCGCGACTCGCTCTGGTGCACGTGCCCTGTCACCTCCTCGCGGGAGAAGACGAGCAGGTTGCCGCTCTCCGTCTCCACGACCGACGGCTCCGAGAAGAGCAGCCCCGATGCGCGCGCCACCTCGACCGGCGGGCCCCAGCTCCGCCCCCCGTCGGCCGAGCGGACGACCAACGTGGCCGCGAGCGGGTCGTGATCCTGGCTCCCGAGCGCGAGCAGGAGATCGCCGCCCGCGAGCTCGATCGCGCCCCTGGGGCTGAACGCGCCGCGATACGGGGCAGTGTCGATCGGCACGGTCACGTCCCAGGTTGAGCCGCCGTCGGTGCTGATGTGCACGTACGCGCCGCCGTCCGCCCGGGCGTACGGGAACGGGTGCCGTTCCCAGTCGTCCTCCGAGCGGGCCGCCCGCCACCGGTGGGCGTGGGGATCGGAGACCGGGCCGCAGACGTAGAGCTCGTCCCCGGCCCTCCAGCGCTTCCTGGCCTCTTCGACCGGATACCAGAGAAACCGCCACTGGTTGAGGAGCACGTCGCCGCTCGAGATCCGCGCGATCCCCGGCGTCTCGACTCCGTACCAGTCGTATCCGGGGACGACGCCGGGCGCCTCCCACGTCTGGCCCTGGTCGCGGGAGCGGCAGAGGAGGTTCACGAAGCGCGGGTCGCCCGGCGGATGCAGGAAGGTGCGCTCCCTTTGGATGCTCTCGCAGAAGGCGACGATCCACTCGCCGCTCGCGAGTTGCGCGATACAGGGGTGGGAGCAGTACCTGTGCAGCCCGCGATGGACGACGATCGTCTTCTCGACCACGCTCCGTCACCGTCCCTCGTCGGCGAGGAGCCCGGTCTCCGCCGCCGCGAGCACGGGACGCGAGGGGTCCGGCTCCGGTATCGACTCGAGCAGGGTCTTGGTGTAGGGATGGAAGGGTGGCGAGAACACCTCCTCTGCGGTCCCGTCCTCCATCACCTGCCCTCCATACAGGACGACCACCCGGTGCGCGAGCCAGCGCACGACGGCGAGGTCGTGGGCGATGAAGACGTAGGCGATTCCGCGCTGCCCCTGGAGCTCGCGCAACAGGTCGAGGATCGTGGCCTGCACCGAGACGTCGAGCGCCGAGACGATCTCGTCGCAGAGCACGAGCTTCGGCTCCGCCGCGAGCGCCCGGGCGATCGCCACGCGCTGCCGCTCCCCGCCGGACAGCTGCGTCGGGAACCGGCGCGCATAGCCCGGGTCGAGGTGGACGTCGCGTAGCAGCTCGTCGATCCGGCGACGCCTCTCCCGGGCCGAGAGCCCGAAGAAGAGCTCGAGCGGCCGCGCGAGGATCGACCCCACCCGGCGCCGCGGGTTGAGCGAGGAGTCGGGGTTCTGGAAGACGAGCTGGATCTGGCGGAGCAGCTCCCGCGGACGGCGCTCGACTGGAACGGCGATGTTCTCGCCCTCGAACAAGATCTCCCCCCGGGCCGGTGCGAGCAGACCGGCAACGGCCCGCGCGATCGTTGTCTTGCCGCTCCCGCTCTCGCCGACGAGGGCGACCGTCTCTCCGGGAGCGACACGGTAAGAGACGTCGCGCACGGCCGGGGCGGCCTGGCGTCCACGGAATCCCCACCCTGGCCGAGCTCCGTATGCGCAGTCGAGGCTCCGTACCTCCAGGAGAGGCGCCGCCGTCATCGGGCGATCTCCCGCTCTCTGGTCTGGGCCGCGATGCTCTGCCACAGCCAGCAGGCGACCTGGTGCTCGCGGGGGAGCGCGTCGAGCACCTGTGGCATTGCGAAGCACTCGGCCTGGGCGAAGTCGCAACGCGGCGCGAACCGGCAGCCTGGCGGAAGCTCCTCCCGGCGTAGGAGACCGCGGAGTGCCGCGCTGTCCGCCGGGCGCGCGCTCAAGCGCGGGACGGCGGCGATCAGTCCGCGCGTGTACGGATGCCGCGGGTTCTCGAACAGCTCGGCGGTCGAGGCTACCTCGACGAGCTCGCCGGCGTACATGACGGCCACCCTGTCGCAGATCTGTGCCACGACGCCGAGGTTGTGCGTGACGTAGAGCATGCTCATCCCCCGGTCGCCTCGGAGGCGGGCGAGAAGCCGCAGGATCCGAGCCTGTGTGGTCACGTCGAGGGCCGTCGTCGGCTCGTCGAGGACGAGCAGCTTCGGACCGCACGCGGCGGCCATGGCGATGAGCACGCGCTGCTGCTGACCGCCGCTCAGCTGATGGGGATAGCGCTCGGCGATCTCAGCCGGCCGTGGAAGCCCGACCTGCTCGAAGAGCTCGATCGTCTGTGCCTCGGCGGAGCGTCCGGACGCCATCCCGTGTGCCTCGAGAGCCTCGACGACCTGCCGTCCGACGCGAATCGAGGGCGTGAGGGAGCCGGCAGGGTTCTGCGGAACGAGTGCGATCTCGCCGCCCCGGATCCGCCGCAACTCGCGCTCGCCGAGGGCCAGGACGTCACGGCCCTCGAAGTGGACGACGCCGTCGCGAACGCGGCTTCCCGGCCGCCGGTAGCCGAACAGGACATGGGCGGTCGTCGATTTACCCGAGCCGGACTCGCCCACCAGCCCGAGCGCCTCTCCGGGAGCGATCTCGAACGTCACGCGGTTGACGACGTTCGCCCAGCGTCGACCGCGCCAGTAGTCGACCGTCAGGTCCTCGACCGCGACCACCGGCTCGGAAGGTGCGTTCACCGGGTCCGTCCCCGCTGCGTCGAGAGCCCGAAGAACTCGCCCAGGCCCTCTGTGAACAAGCTCAGGGCGACCACGAGCGACGCGAGGGCCAGCGATGGTCCCAGGACGGGCCACAAGGCGCTCGCGATGTACGTTCGGCCCTCGTTGATCATCAGCCCCCAGTCCGGCGTGGGCGGGGCTGCGCCGAAGCCGAGGAAGCTCAGCCCGCCGATGAAGAGGACGGCGTAACCCGTCCGCAGGGAGAACTCGACGAGGACGCTCGTGAGCACGTTCGGGAGCAGCTCCCTCGCGGCGATCGACCACGCCGACTCGCCGCGCAGCCGTGCCGCCGTCACGAAGTCCTCGGTCACGACGTCGAGCGCCGCCGCCCGGATCACCGTCGCCACGCGCACGGCGAAGAAGAAGGCGACGATGCCGACGACGAGGACGTAGCTCGACCCCAGCGCTCCCAGGATGAGCAGGGCGAGGATCAGCGGCGGGATGCTGATGATGATCTCCAGCAGCCGGTTCACCGACTCGTCGAGCCAGCCGCGCATGTACGCGCTGAGCACGCCGACGGCGGAGCCGACGATGACGGCGATGCCGGCGGAGACGAGTGCGAGCGCGAGCACGATCCGCTCGCCGTGGACGAGCCGGCTGAAGACGTCGCGGCCGAAGTTGTCCGTCCCGAGGAGGTGCGCGCGCGACGGACCATCGAACGGCTCGCCGGCGAGAAGCTCAAGGGGCGGATACGGCGCCCAAAGCGGGCCGGTGACCGCAACGATCCCGTGCACCAGCAGGATCGCCGTCGCGACGAGGAGGGCGGTTCGTCCCTGGAGCAGCAAGCCGGTCGCGCGCCGCGCACCTCCCCATGCACCGACCGGCGCCTCCCCGTGCAGCTCGCCCGCGGTCATCGGGTCAGCGCGTGCGGAGCCGCGGGTTGAGCGCGGCCGCCGCGAGGTCCGCACCGAGGTTGGCGAGGATGTAGACGGCCGCCAGGATCAAGGCGATCGCCTCGATCACCGGGGTATCGAGCAGCCGGATCGAATCGATCAGCAGCTGCCCGATGCCGGGGAACGTGAAGATGACCTCGACGAGCACGACGCCGCCGATCAACCAGGCGATGTTCAGCACCGTCACCCGCAGCGCCGGCCCGAGCGCGTTCGGCAGTGCATGGCGCAGGATCACCTGCCGCCGCGAGAGTCCTTTCAGCGTCGCCATCCGGACGTAGTCGGACTCGAGCACGCCGACCAGGCTCCCCTGCATCATGCGCACGGCGTAGGCCGTCATCGCCGCCGTCAGCGTCACCGCGGGCAGGACGAGCATGTGCAGCAACTCCGCCAGCGACCCGGCGTCGTCGATCAGGGCGAGCGGTGGGAACCACGGCAGGACGACGGCGAAGGCGAGCAGGAGCAGGATGCCGACGACGAACTCCGGAACGGCCGTACCGACGAGCACCGCGGCCGAGAGCCAGGCGGCGAAGCGGCGCTCGCGGAAGACGGCGGTGACGATGCCCAGGAGGAGGCTCAGCGGGATGTAGAGCGCCAGCGCCGCCCCGGCGAGGATGAGCGTGTTCTCGAGGCGGGGGAGGACGTAGTCCGTCACCGGCCGCCTGGCTACGAGCGAGTCGCCCCAGTCCCCCCGCACGAAGTCGCCGAGCCAGAGGAGATAGCGCTCGTGCGCCGGCTCGTCGAGCCGCAGTTGCTCACGGAGTACCTGCGCCCGTTCCGGGCTGGCGCCCTGCCCGAGGATCCGCGTCGCCGGATCCCCGGGCAGCAACTCCACCGTCCAGAAGATGACCAGCGAGACGGCGAGGAGCGTGAGCAGCGCCAGCCCGAGGCGAGCGAGCACCAGGCGCGGGACATAGTGCATTGCCTCAGCTCGTGAGCTCGATCGGTGCGAAGTTCGCGTACGGGGTCCCGGACGGCTTCCAGCCGCTGACGTTCGACCGGGTGGCGTCGACCGTGTTCACCATGTACGGGACGAGGTACCCGCCCTGGGTGACGATCGTGCCCAGCAGCGACCGGTAGATACGCGCCCGTTTCTTCGGGTCGACCGTGCTCCGGGCCAGCGCGAAGGACTTGTCCCACTGGGTCCGGCGCCAGTGCGTCTCGTTCCAGTCCGCCTTCGACACGAAGAGGAGGGCGAGCATGGCCTCGGTCGGGCGCGCGATCCACGCGCTCACGAACATCGGCGTCTTCAGCCAGACGTTGTCCCAGTAGGTGTCGCCCGGCCTGATGTCGAGCTCGACATCGATGTCGGCGTCCGCTGCCATCGCCTTGTAGACGGTGGCGAACTCGATGAACCGGGCCTGGACGTCGGAGACGGCGAGTGAGACCTTCAGCCCGTCGTCATGGCCGGCCTGCTTCAGGAGCGCCTTCGCCCTGGCGACGTCGTGCTTCCTGGGCCGGCCCGGCGGGCCGTACTGGAGGAAGGAGGCGATCGGGACGTCGTTGACGAGGATGCCGTTCCCCTGCGCGACGAGCCGGAGCACCTTCTGCCGGTCCATCGCATACTTCATCGCCAGCCGGACGCGGTTGTCGTTGAATGGCGGCACGTCCATCTGCATCGCGATCACTTCCATGTTGCCCTTGCGCTGCACGACGATCCTCGTGGCGCCGCGCTTCAGGCTCGCGAGCTCCGTCCCCGGCGGATCCTCGATCACGTGCACCTGCCCCCGCTTGAGCGCGGCCACGCGCGCCGCCGCCTCGGAGATCGAGATGATCCGCAGCACGTCGGCCTTCGGGAATCCCGAGCGCCAGTAGCGGTTGTTCTTCACGAAGATCGTCGGGGACTCGCCCGGCGTGAAGTCGTCGACGCGGAAGGCGCCGGTTCCGTTTGCGTTCCTCCTCAGGTCGTCGGAGCTCGAGCCCGCCTGGACGATGTAGCTCTGGCGCGTGATCAGGCTCAGGGGCAGGTCGGCGTTCGGCTCGCGGAGGCTGAACCGGACCGCACGGTCCCCGACCGCCCTGATGCCGTCCGGGTCGAGGAACGAGAGGCCGCCGGCTCCGGGCGACCCGGTCTTCTTGTCGAGGAGCCGCCGGAAGGAGTAGACGACGTCCCGAGCCGTGAAGCGGTCGCCGTCGTGCCACCTGACGCCCTGCCGGAGCCTGAACGTCCAGACGTCCGCCTTCGCGTTCGGCTCCCACGACGCGGCGAGGCTTGGTCGTGCCCGCAGCGAGTCGTCGTATTGGGAGAGCTGCTCGTAGACGGCCGAGATCAGCCTGCCGTCGTGCTGTGAGGTGTTGAAGGCCGGATCAGCCGTGTCGGCGGACGAGACCTTGCCGCTCATCGCGTAGCGCACCGTGGTGACTCTCCTCGCCACGCGGCGCTTCCCGGCCAGCGCCGGGCTCACCCCGGTCATCCCGCCGACGGCGACGACCCCCGCCGCTTTCAGGAAGTCGCTCCGATCCATGTGACTCTCAGACGCACTCATCTCGCTCCGTCCTTTCTCGCGTTCATTGCTTCGCCGCGCTCCGGCGCTCGGGGCGCGCTGCCTTCGACGTCGTCGAGCTTTCGCAGGATGTGCCGCCGGACCGCCTGCGCCGCGGTGTCGGGGTCGCGGGTCCGCAGAGACGTCAATGCCTCCCGGTGGCGGCTGTCGAAGAGCCCGATCCATTCCTCCTGGGCAAGGGGATACAGCTCGCGCTCGGGCGACCAGATCAGGAAGGACAGCCCCGCGACCCTCCACGCGCGGGAGAGGTAGGGGTTCGCCGCTGCATCGATCAGCAGCGTGTGCCAATCGACATCGAGTTCCGTCGCTCCGACAGGATCACCTCGCTCCGTCGCGTTGCGCATTCCATGCAGCAGGTTCTCGAGCTGGTCACAGAGCCGGTCCCACTCCTGCGCATCCAGGCGCTCGAGCGCCTGCCGCACGGCAAGCTCCTCGAGCGCCGCGCGGACGATCAGGCCGTCCCGGACCTCCTCGCGGTCGAGGCCTGCGATGTACGTCCCGGTCTTTGGGCGGGTCTCGACGAGGCCCTGCTGCTCGAGGATCCGGATCGCCTCGCGGATCGGCGTCCGACTGACGCCGAGCTGCTCCGCGAGCTCGTGCTCGGGGACCTTCTCGCCCGGCTTGAACTTGCCCTGGATGATCGCGTCGCGGATCGCCTCGACGACCTGGTCCCGGAGTGAGGTCTGAGCGATCTTGGACAGGCGGTCCGCTGTTCGCGCTCGACCGTCGTGCGGTGGACTGACGGTGCCGCCGCTACCCGCGCCGGCCGTCATCGGCCGCTCCTCTGCCGGCCGCCTACCGCACGGCCATCGTTCACTGCGATGATGCATACATGATGCAACAATCGGCGTCAAGCTCACGTCGCGCGGGCGCGGACCTGTCGTCAACGAAGCCGCCGCCGCCCGCAGGAGGATTCGCGCGCGGCTCCGCGTAGCAGCAGGACGAGATGTGGCAGGACCTCTTCGACCTACAGCTCAGCGTGGGAGAGAAGATCCTGCGCGCGCTCCTCATCTACGTCTTCCTTGTCCTCGCGCTCCGGATCGTCGGCAAGCGCGAGCTCGGTCAGGCGAACACCCTCGACCTGGTCGTGCTGCTCCTGGTCGCGAACGCCGTTCAGAACGGGATCATCGGCAACGACAACACCGTGACCGGGGCGATGATCGGCGCCGTCACGCTGTTTGCGATCAACGAGCTGTTCACGCGGGGGGCGTACGGCTCGTCGCTCGTCTCGCGCCTGCTCGAGGGGAATCCGTCGCTCCTGATCCAGACAGGGAAGCCGGTGCCGAAGGCTCTCTTCCGGGCGGGAATCTCGCTCCCCGAGCTGCGGGCGATCGCTCGCCGTCAGGGCTTCTCCGACCTCGGCGAGGTCCACACCGCCATCCTCGAGACGAACGGCGTCGTGACGATGTTCCGTGAGGACGAGCCCGGCCTCTACCACCCAGCCGAGGCCGGCGGACTACGGATCGGGAAGCGTCGCCGCGGCCCCTGAAGCGCCCGTGTCCCTGAAGCTGCGGCCGTAGCTGTCCGCTCGGTCGGATGATGCGTCCGACGGGCCGGTGCGCGAGGGTGGAGGATGGGCGCAATGAGGCACGGACGTTTCGGTCGCTGGGTGATGGGGGCGAGGGCCGGCTCTGGCTCGTGATGCTCTTGTCACGACGGTCGTCGGGAGCTATCCCCAGCCCAACTGGCTGATCGACCGGGAGCGGCTCGCGGAGCGGCTGCCGCCGCGCGTGCGAGCGCGTGAGCTCTGGCGGGTCCCGGAGCCGTTCCTCGAGGAGGCCCAGGACGATGCGACACGGCTCGCGGTCCAGGACATGGAGCGGGCCGGCGTCGACGTGATCACCGACGGGGAAATGCGGCGGGAAAGTTACTCCAATCGATTCGCGACCGTGCTCGAAGGCGTCGACCTGGACGATCCCGGTGTCGCTCTCGATCGTACGGGTCACGAGAACCCCGTCCCAAGAGTCGTAGGCCCGATCCGCCGCACGCGGCCGGTCGAGGTCCGCGATGTCGAGTTTCTACGCTCGATCACCGACCGCCGGATCAAGATCACCGTTCCGGGGCCGTTCACGATGACGCATCAAGCCCAGAACGATTACTACGCCGACGATCGGAGCCTCGCACTCGCGTACGCGGAAGCCGTCAACGAGGAGCTGCGGGACCTCAAGTCAGCCGGGGCTGACGTCGTCCAGATCGACGAGCCGTATCTCCAGGCGCGCCCTGAGCCGGCGCGGGAGTATGCCATCGAGGCGATCAACCGCGCGCTCGACGGGATCGAGGGCGAGACGGTCCTCCATACGTGCTTCGGCTACGCGCACATCGTCAAGGAGCGCCTCACCGGCTACCCGTTCCTCCGCGAGCTCGGTGACTGCCTCGCGACTCACCTCTCGCTCGAGGCGGCACAGCCGAATCTCGACCCGGAAGTGCTGCGCGACATCCCCGACAAGATGATCATCCTGGGAGTGCTCGACCTGGGCTCGAGCGAGGTCGAGACGCCGGACGTCGTCGCAGACCGGATCCGGAAAGCCCTCGCGGTGGTGGCGCCGGAGAGGCTCGTCGTCGCGCCGGACTGCGGGATGAAGTACCTACCGCGCGAGCGGGCGTTCCGCAAGCTCGAAGCGATGGTTGCCGGTGCGCGCCTCGTCGGAGAAGATCTCGCCCTCTGAGTAGGGGTGACGTATGCAGATCGGTGAGGCCGGGATCCCTGTGAGCCACATCAGCCAGGCCTATCCCGACAGGGTCGAAGTGCGGGGGCGTGATCTCAGCGGCGACCTGATGGGGAGGTTGAGCTTCACCGAGTACTTCCACCTGTTGATCGCCGGCCGCGAGCCGAGCGACGACCAGCGCTTCTTCCTCGACGTGCTCCTCGTCGCCATCGCCGAGCACGGCATGATGCCGACCAACATCGCGGCACGCATGACGCTTGCCGCCGACCCGGGATCGCTGCAGGGGGCGGTCGCGGCGGGGATACTCGGCTGCGGCCCGGTGATCCTCGGCACGTCCGAGTCGTGTGCGCGGCTCCTCGAGGAGGCGCAGCGGAAGGTGCTCGCCGGTGGCGCGCCCGCGGCGGTCGCCGGGGACATGGCTCGTGCGATCCGAGCCTCCGGCGGCAAGGCGCCGGGCTTCGGCCATCCGGTTCACCGGCCGCTCGACCCACGCGCAGAACGCATTCTCGAGCTCGCGGATGCCCGCGGGGTGAGCGGCCCACACGTCCTCCTCGCGCGTTGCCTGCGCGATGCCGTGGCCGAGGCCTGGGGCAAGCCGCTGACGATGAACGTCGCCATGCCCACCGCGGCGGTACTGCTCGACTTGGGCTTCCCGTCCGCCACCGTGAAGGCCATTCCCCTGCTCGCGCGCACGGCCGGCCTGCTCGCCCATCTGGCCGAAGAGCAGCAACACCCTGTCGGCTTCCTCATGGCGGGGAAGGCGGAGGAGGCGATCGACTACGAGCGACAGCCGGAAGACGAGCGAGGATGACGCTCGCGCCCGAGGTCGAAGCCCGTCCGTGGGCCGAGCAGCTCGCCATCGACGATGCGTCGTACCGCACGCAGCTCGCCTACCTCTTCGATCGCTCGGCCTTCTATCGCGAGAAGCTGGCAGCGGCGGGATTCGCCTCCGCCCGGGCGGCGGGCGGGCTCGCAGATATCGCGCGGCTGCCCCTCACGGAGAAGCGCGAGATCAGGGCGACGTGCACACCCGACAATCCGATCGGCGCGCATCTCTGCGGGACGCCGTCTGAGATCGTTCGGATCTACTCGACCAGCGGCACCACCGGTGCGCCCAGCTACGTCCCGCTCACGGCGAGCGATCTCGACAACTGGGTGACGGGCTCGGCGCGCAGCTACGCCGCCTCCGGCATCACCGCCGGCCAGCGCATCGTCTCCACCTACAATGCCGGGCCGTTCGTGGCGGGTGCGGCGCTTGCTGCCTTCGACCGTATCGGCCTGTGTCACATTCCCGTCGGCACCGGGAATACCGAGCGTCTGATGCTGGCGGTCGAGCTGCTCAGGCCCGAAGCCGCGGTGGTCACGCCTTCCTATGCCGCCTATCTCATCGACTGGGCGGCGGAGCGGGACGTCGATCTCGCGGGCTCGAGCGTCGAGCGCCTGCTCGTCGCGGGCGAGCCCGGTGGTGGCGAGCCGGCGTTCCGTGCGAAGCTCGAGGAGGGCTGGGGCGCCAGGGTCACCGAGGCGATGGGCATCGGCGACATCGGCGTGTCGCTGTGGGGCGAGTGCGAAGAACAGGACGGCATGCACCTGGGCGCGCGCGGATTCGTCCACGCCGAGCTGATCGATCCCGAGACGGGCGTCGCAGTCGATCTGGATGATGCCGCCACCGGCGAGCTCGTGCTGACGCATCTTCAGCATCGTGCGGCACCGCTGTTGCGCTTCCGCACGCGCGATCACGTTCACGTTCGGACGAGCCCTTGCGGATGCGGCCGCACGAGCCCCCGCGTGCGTTGCCTCGGGCGGACCGACGACATGCTCGTCGTCCGCGGCGTCAACGTCTTCCCGTCGGCTGTCCGTGAGGTGGTGAGCGCGTTCGTTCCCAACGTCAGCGGCCATATCCTCGTCAAGCCACAGGCACCGGGCGTCAAGCAGGATCCGCCGCTGCCCGTGAGCGTCGAGCTTGCGCGGGGCGCAACGCCCGATGTCGCGCTCGCGGAAGCGATCCGTGACCGAGTACGCAACGTCCTCGTCGTCCAGACCCACATCGATCTCGTGCCGTGGGGGAGCCTTCGGCGCAGCGAATACAAGTCGAAGCTCGTAGAACGATCGATCGCCGAAGAACCCCTACCACTAGAGGAGGATCAGATGGCTGCGAACACGCTGAACATCCTTAAGCCGAGCGTCAACAACCTGACCGTTCGGATCTTCGTGCGCGCCGCCGGGCTCGACTTCGAGGAGCTGGACGTGTGGGGCAGGACGACGACTCCGGAATACATGGAGAAGTACCCGGCCCACCTCACGCCGATGCTCGAGGAGGAGGGGCTGCCGAGGGGCGCGCTGGGGGAGAGCTGCGCGATCATGGCGTACCTCTGCAACAAGCACGGCCTCGACCGGTTCTATCCGACCGACCCGGCCCAGCGGGCGATGGTCGACAACGCGATGTTCTACCTGATCGGGACGCTGTATCCGCTGATCGCGCGCGCGACCTACCCGACGCTGGGCTTCGCCCAGTACCCGGGCGAGGTCGCGACCTCCGAGGCCTCCGACGAGCTCAAGGCGCAGGCCCAGCG
>JBOHAW010000265.1:0-17690 GCA_050697975.1 Gaiellaceae bacterium | reverse complement strand
GGCCTCGGGCTCGCCGATCGGGAGGTAGCCGCTCGCGGCGAGCGCGGCGACCGGCGGCAAGGCCAGACCCAGCTCGAGGAGGCGGCGGCGGGTGATCTCGGTGTCGCTCATCATTGGTCTCCGTTCGTCGAGTGCTCCGGCGACATCGTCGCAGGCGTTCCTATGAATTCGCTGAGAGGTTCGAACCGGGCCTAGGATCAGGCCGTGACCGCGCCCGCCGTCTCCGTCGTCATTCCCACGCGCGACCGCCGTGCGCTGCTCGCCCGCGCGCTCGGCACGGTGCTCCGGCAGGAGGCGACCGCGGTGGAGGTGATCGTCGTCGACGAGGCCTCGGAGGACGACACGCCCCGCTGGCTCGCGGCCCTTCGCGATCCGCGCATCGTCGTCGTCCGCCACGACGTCGCGAAGGGCGTCGCGGAGGCGAGAAACGCCGGGATCGAGCGCGCCTCCGCTCCCTGGGTCGCATTCGTCGACGACGACGACCTCTGGGCGCCGTGGAAGCTTGCATCCCAGCTCGAGGCGCTCGCGCGCGAGGAGAGCTCCGCCTGGGCGATCGGCAGCGCCGCCGTCGTGGACGGAAGGCTTCGGATCCGGGCGGCGCAGCGCATCGCCGCGCTCGATCGCTTCCTGCCGCTCCTCCTGGGCCACAACGTCGTCCCCGGGGGCGCCTCGGGCGTCGTCGCCAATACGGAAGCCGTCCGGCGGGCAGGAGGCTTCGACTCCCGGCTTCGGATCATGGCGGACTGGGATCTGTGGATCCGCCTCGCCCTGGAGTCGCCTCCGGCGGCGGTCGACCGGCCCGTGGTCGCGTACGTGCTCCACGGCGCGAACATGACCTCCGAGCCCGCCGGGTTCCGGCGCGAGCTCGAGTACATCCGGGAGAAGCACCGAGGCGCGCGGGCGGCACTCGGCGTCGAGCTGAACGACCGCGGCTGGAGCGAGTGGCTGGCCGAGGTGCAGCGCCGGAGCGGACTGCGGCTCGCGCCGGCCCTGATCCAGGCCCGGATCGCCGTCTCGCACCGGCAGCCGCGCTCGGCAGCGCGCGCACTGGCCGTGGCCTTTTCGCCGGGGTGGCTCGACCGCCGGGACGCCTGGCGGATCCAGCGCATCCCTGCCGCCTGGCGCGAGGAGGCCGAAGCGTGGCTCGAGCCCATCCGTCAGGCCGGGCCTTCGGGGGGTGACGGTCTGCCGCCCCGTGCCTAGGATGAAGCTCTGAGCACGCCCCGCCTGCGCCCGCGCGCGAAGCTGTTCCGGATCTCGCTCGACGAGCCCCTGCGCCCGCTCGCCGTCGGGCCCGGCTATTTCAAGGTCGTGCTCGTGATCTGCTCGGAGGGCAGCGTCCTCGGCCAGTTCGAGCTGCCGGCGACGGAGGTCCTTCCGGTCGACGTCCAGCGCGCAGCGATCGCGGAGCGCCTCGGCATCGCGCTCTGGCGGCGGGAGGCGCTGGCCGTGCTCCGGCGCGCCTTCGGGGTGGACGGCGCCTCGGCCGGCCCGTCCGAGCCCCCGGTGTCCGTCGTCGTCTGCACGCGCGACCGGCCGGACGAACTCGCGCGGTGCCTCGAGAGCCTCGCCCGCCTGAGGACCAGCCCGCTCGAGGTGATCGTCGTCGACAACTGTCCGAGTGACGAGCGGACGCGCGAGGTCTGCCAGGAGTCCTCCGTCCGCCACGTGCTCGAGCCGATTCCCGGTCAGTCTCGGGCCCGCAACCGCGGAATCATCGAGGCGCGGGGGGAGCTCGTCGCCTTCACCGACGACGACTGCGTCGTCGACCCCGGGTGGCTCGACGGCCTCGGCGCGGAGCTCGCCGATCGGCTCGTCCTCGCGCTCACCGGGTACGTGGGTCCGCTCGAGCTCGAGACGCCATCCCAGTTCCTGTTCGAGGCTCACGGAGGCTTCGACCGGGGCTTCAAGCGGCGCGTCTTCGACGGGGTGCGGATCAATCCGACCCTCGCGGCCGGTCGCGTCGGAGCCGGCGCGAACGCGATCTTCCGGCGAGCGGCGTTCGAGCAACTCGGGCTCTTCGCCGAGGACTTCGGTCCGGGCACGCCCGCCCGTGCCGCCGACGACAACGACATGTTCTGCCGGATCCTCGACGCCGGGTACCGGATCGCGTTCGACCCCGGCCGGATCGTCTGGCACCGGCACCGCCGCGATGAGGACGCTCTCCGGCGCATCGTCTTCGACTACGGCGTGTCGTCGTCTGCCTTCGCGGCCCGCCGCCTCGGCCGGCACCACGATCCGAGTGCGCTGCGCCTGCTCGCGTGGTGGTGGCTCGACCACTGCCCGCGCGACGTCGCCGCCCTCCTGCGGCGACGTCCCGCCCGGCTCCCCGCCCGCTGTGTGGCGGCCGAGATGGCGGGCACGCTCGTCGGCCCCTGGTGGCTCGCGCGCTCGCGCCGGAGCCGGAGGGAGATCGCGCCCCTGACGCTTCCCGCCAGGTCTGCGCCGACCTCGAAGCCGCACGTCACGATCGGACCCGAGCTGCCCTCGATCTCCGTCGTCGTGCCCTCTCGCGACGGCCGTGAGCACCTGCGGCCCATGCTCGAGGGACTCGCGCGGCAGCGATTCCCGGCCGACCGGTTCGAGGTCGTCGTCGTGCTCGACGGCTCGACGGACGGCAGCGCCGAGCTGGCGCGGTCGCTCGATCTCCCGTTCCGGCTCGCGATCGTCGAGATCCCGGGAGCGGGAGTCGCGGCTGCACGCAACGAGGGCGTCCGTGCGGCGGTCGAGCCGATCGTCCTCTTCCTCGACGACGACGTCGTTCCCGAACCGGAGTGCCTGGCGGAGCACGCCCTCGCTCACGGGCGCGCCGCGGACGAGCACGTCGCCCTGGGGTACTGCCCTCCCGTCGTCGGCGGCGACTGGTTCGGGCTGATGCTCCGGGCGTGGTGGGAGGATCACTACCGGCGCAAGCACGAGCCGGGTCACCGCTGGACGTACGTCGACTTCGTCACCGGGAACGCGTCGCTCTCACATCGCCTTCTCCTCGAGCTCGGCGGCTTCGACGAAGCCTTCGGCTCCAGGCACGAGGACTGGGAGCTGGGCGTCCGGCTCCTGGCCCGTGAGATTCGGTTTGCCTTCTATCCCGGCACGACCGCCTGGCACCACCTCGACACCTCGCTCGCGACCGCCGTCCGTCACCGGCGGCAGGAGGGCCGAGGCGACGTCCTCCTCGGCCGGAAATACCCGGTGGTCCTCGGGCAGCTTCCGTTCGCCGCATTCGACGCAGGCCTGCCTCCGACCGGTGAGCGGAGGCTGCGGCGCGGACTGGCCGGAGCGGCGCGGCTGGAGCGGCTCCGTCTGCGAACGCGCTGGCGGCGCCGGGTGGTGCGCCTTCTTCTCGACGCCTACGTGCTCGGCCTGCTCGACGAGCTGCGGTCCCCCGAGGCAGTCCGGGCGCTGGTCGCGAGCGCGCCGCCGCCCCGCGAGGTGGTGGTCTCGCTCGACGGCGACCGGCCGCCCAGGTTGCCGTCCCTCGGACAGCTCGAGCTCGCGATTCGCGACCGCGGCCAGACGATCGCGCGAGTGGTCGCCGTCGCCCCTGGGCGGCAGTGGGAATGGCCGGAGGCGATCGAGCGGACCGCCGACCTGGCCTGGGATCAGCTCAGCGTCGCGCTCCTCCGCCGGCAGCTCGGGTGGGTGCCGCGCGCCCGCGCCGACGCGACCACGCTCCTCGACGTCGCACGTGCGCCCTAGCCTCGTCCATCTCGAGCTCCTCCACCCCGAGGACGCTCCGCGCGATCCCGGTGGTGCCATCCGCGCGGTGGTGACGCTCGACGGCGCGCCCGTGGGCATCCTGCACCGTGGGGCGCGGACCGTGGGGGAGCGCGACATGCTCGACCAGGCGCTGACGGAGCTCCGCGACGCCGTCGCGATCCGACTCGCGGCCTCGCGCCTGGAGGCGGTGAGCGACGGACCTGAGCAGCCGCAGGCCACGATCGTCGTGTGCACGCGCGACCGTGCCGATCGGCTCGAGGGCTGCCTCGCCGCCCTCGCCGAGCAGCGCTACCCGAGCTACGAGGTCGTCGTCGTCGACAACGCGCCGCAGGACGACACGACGCGCCGGGTCGCCGAGCACTGGTCGGTCCGGTACGTGCGCGAGCCCCGGCCCGGTCTCGACTGGGCCCGGAACCGCGGCCTCGCAGCGGCCCGCACGCCGATCGTCGCGTTCACCGACGACGATGCCCAGCCGGAGCCCGGATGGCTCGCCGCGCTCGTCCGCGGGTTCGCCTCGCCGGACGTCGCCGTCGTGACGGGCCTCGTGCTGCCGGCCGAGCTCGAGACGCCGGCCCAGCTCCTGTTCGAGGACGCATACGGCGGCATGGGCAAAGGCTTCGCGATGCACGTCCACACGCACCGGTCGCGCCGGCCGGTCTTCCGGCCGGAGTGGGTCGGCGCCGGCTGCAACATGGCCTTCCGCCGGACCGCCCTCCTCGAGATCGGTGGCTTCGACCCCGCCCTCGACGTGGGAACGGCGACCGGCGGCGGCGGCGATCTGGATGTGTTCCAGCGGCTGCTCGAGGCGGGGTCCGCGATCGCCTACCGCCCTGACGCGGTCGTCCGCCACCTCCACCGCTCGACGATGGCCGCCCTCAGGCGGCAACTCTTCGACAACGGGCGCTCGTACTCCGCGATGCTCACGGCCGCTTTCCTCCGGGCGCGCGGCTGGGAGCGCTGGCGCGTCGTCGACCGCTACCTCCGCTGGATCGTTCGGTGGCATGCGTGGAGGCTCGTCCGCGGCGTCGCCGGCCGGGAGGCGCTTCCGCTCCGCCTCGTCGTCGCCGAGGCCGCGGGCGCGCCGCTCGGTCCCCTCCTGTACTGGCGCGCGCGGCGGACGGCACACCGGCTTGCCGCGGGCGACTCGGATCCCTCCGCGACATGAGCGCCGCCACCACCCATGAAGCCGCCACCAGGATTCGCGAGCGGTCGCGCTGGCAGCGCTTCGGCTACCTCATGGACGTCGCGGCTCACCTCGTCCGGGTCGAGCTCGCCACCCGTCACCGCGGCTCGGCGCTCGGCTGGCTGTGGTCGCTCGGGCCGCCGCTCCTCCAGCTGCTCGCCACCTACTTCGTCTTCACCCGGGTGATTCCGCTCGACGTCGAGAACTACCCCGTGTTCCTCCTCGTCGGGATCCTTGCATGGACGGTGTTCGCGCGTTCCCTCGGAGACGGCACCTCGTCGCTCGAGCAGCGCCGCGAGCTCGTGCTCCGCCCGGGCTTTGCGACCGAGCTCCTTCCGATCAGTGCCGTGCTCGTGGCATTCGTCGACTATCTGCTGGCGCTGCCCGTGCTCGTCGTGGCGCTCGCCGTCACGACCGGGGTGCACTGGACGTGGGTGCTGCTGCCTCCGGTGCTCGCGATCCAGATCGCTCTCTGCGCCGGTCTCTCGCTTCTGCTCGCGCCACTGCAGGTCTACCTCCGGGACGTTCGACAGGTGGTCGGGATCCTGGTCGCCGTCGGCTTCTGGATCACACCGGTCTTCTACCGGCGGGCGCAGGTGCCGGAGAGCATCGCCTGGCTCTACGACGTCAATCCGATGGCGCACGTGCTCGAGGCGCAGCGCCAGATCCTGATCGGAGGCTCGGTTCCCGCGGCACGGCCGCTGATTGCCGTGGCACTCTCGTCGCTGGCCGTGCTCGCCGCGGGGTACGCCGTCTTCGTACGGCTTCGCGACTCGATCCCCGAGCAGCTGTGAGAGGCGACCTCGCGCTCAGCGTCGAGAGCGTCTCGAAGCGCTTCATAAGGCGTGCGAGGCCCGCCACGCTCAAACAGCTCGCGCTCCATCCGATCGAGCATCTGCACCGGGACCGCTTCTGGGCCCTCCAGGACGTCAGTCTCGACGTGCGCCAGGGGCAGACAGTCGGACTGATCGGCGCGAACGGGTCGGGCAAGTCGACGCTCCTGCGCCTCGTGGCCGGCCTTGGCAAGCCGACGGCCGGGAAGGTCACCCGCCGGGGAGAGGTCGCGGCGATGCTCTCGCTCGGAGACACCTTCGATCCCTTCCTGACCGGCCGCGAGAATGCAGTCACCGCAGGGATCCTCGCCGGCTACCGGCGCCGCGAGGTCGTGGCGATGCTCGATCGGATCGTCGCGTTCGCCGAGCTCGAGGAATTCTTCGACCATCCGCTGCGCACGTACAGCGACGGGATGCGGCTCCGGCTCGCGTTCTCGGTTGCGGTCAGCGTCGAGCCGGAGGTGGTGCTGATCGACGAGGTGCTCTCGGTCGGCGACCTCCGCTTTCAGGAGAAGTGCTTCGCCCGCCTGGAGGAGCTCCAGGAGGCCGGGACGACGATCCTGCTGGCATCGCACGACGATTCGCAGGTGCGCCGGCTGTGCCAGCACGTCGTCTGGCTCGCCCGGGGACGCGTCCAGGCGCAGGGCGACCCCGACACGGTCTACGAGCGGTACCGCGGCGCCATGCGCGCGGAGACGGAGCAGCGCGCGCAGACGCTCGCGGAGGCAGGGGGCGGGGACGTTCCGGCTGCGGACGACTCGAGCCGCGTGGGGACGTACGAGGTCGAGATCGCCGGCGTTCGCGTCGTCCCGGCGACGGTTCGACTGGGAGTGGATGACACGGACGCCGGCGTTCGCATCGAGATCGATCTCGTACCCCGCACGCCCGTCGAGGAGCCGATCGTGACCGTGTCCCTCCATCGCGTGGGTGACTACGCGCGGATGCTCGAGGTCAGCACGGAGGGCGACTCGGTCGCCCTCGGCCGGCTGGACGAGCCGCAGACGGTGATGCTCGTCATCGACCGGGTCGAGCTTCCACCGGGCTCGTACCGCTTCGACGTCGGGGTGTTCGAACGCAACTGGTCGTACATCTACGACTACCGCTGGCACGCCTACGCGCTCGAGATCGTGGCGCGGGACGGTGGACGCGCGCCGCACCGCTGGGTGACCGCGCCGCCCCGGCGATGAAGGTCTCGGGCGGCCTCTCCGCCCGCCACAGGAGCCACCTGGCTAGCGCGTACCGATCCCCTTCTCCCACCTCCGCCGCCTCCGCCGGAGGGCGTCGACTCGATTGCCGAGCGTGCGCACGTCCGCTGCGCGGCCGAACGCGACATTGAGTCCGTGCACGGCCGAACCGGCGACGTTGATCCAGATGCCGCGCGGGCTGGACGAGAAAATGCGCACGTCCACTTCCTCCCAGCGGCGATCGCCGAAGAAGCGCTTGAACGGGAAGTCCCCCGAGCCCAGGCTGAACATGTGAACGTCGGGATCTCGGCTCAAATCGTCGAGGACGGCCGTCAGGAGGTACGTCCCCACGCTGTACGAGCGGTACTCGGGGTCGTAGCCGGTCACTCCCCGCCAGCCGAACACGCCGCCGTACGAATAGCCCGTCCAGAAGGCCACCGGACCCCCGTCCACGTAGAGAACGTAGGCCCGGTACCAGCCTTTCCGCATCCCGACCTCGGTGAGCCGCCGCTTGAACTCGTCCTCGCGATAGACGGCTCCGAACCCCGTCTGATAGGTCTTTACCGCGACTTCGTCGACGTCGCGGAAGAGCACCTCGGCTTCCGAGACGTCCCGGAAGATCCGGACCGCGGCGCGCTCGCCGAAGTCCCTCGCCATCCGGCGCCGGATCCGACGGACGTTCTCTCGAGTCTTCCGCGATCGAGGACCGAGGGTGTCCTCCAGCGTCGCCCCGATGTCGCTCGCCCAGCGCACCGACGTGGGCGAGCAGCGCTGGCGCCTTCGAGCGGGGAACGCTCGCACCGCCGCCTCGAAGAGCGGTGAGCCCCGCTCGAGGTAGCGCAGGAGGATCGCGTCTGCCTCGCGGTCGAGCTCGCCCGCGAGGGACTGCAGACCGCGCGCGAGAGCCTCGGGCGACGCGTCCCCGAGGTGCCCGCGGTAGAGGTTGATCGCGCGCACGGCCGGCCGGAACGGAGTCCAGTAGCCGAGCCGGTGACCGAGCCGCAGGTCGTAGACGTGGCCGATCAGCAGGCACGGGTCGGTGTCGGCCTGCTCGACGAGGACGACGTGGGGCCGGACGACCGCCGGGTGGAAAGAGGCGACCGCGAGGAAGTAGTCGATGTCAGACGGGAGATTCGCCCCTTGCAGCCGCTCCCACAGCGGGCGAAGCGACTCGACCTCGTCGATCGAGCGGGCGACGGTCACCCGGTAACCCGGTTGCGAGCCGGCCGGCGGCTCCAGCTTTGCGGCAGGCTGATGCGAACGTGCCCTCACCGCTGCATTCTGGTTCACGCAGCCGCCGGTTGGAAAGGGCCGGCCGAAGCCGAGCTCCGATCAGCGACCGTCCGCCGCCTCTGAGTCGAGCCGGCGCGCCCGCGCTCCGCGCGGATCGTCGCGCCCGCCGAGGTTGATCTCGACGAGCCGCGCCGCGGACCGCACGGCTGCGCGCGCGAGCAGGATGGCCGCGGCCGCGTCGCCGACGAGATTCGGATTCCCTTCCCGCTCGAGCCGCTCGCCCAGCCGAGCGACGGCGGCGGCGGCCTCCGCCAGGTCGAGCGGAACGTCGATCGTGCGGCTCCGGGCCTCGTCGCTGCGCGTTCGCATGAACTCCGAGTAGGCCGCCGCGTCCTCGTCCGCGAGCGCCAGCAGCCGCCTGCGCAGCCCCGCCGCCTCCGCGAGCGCCTGCTCGTCGTCGGAGAAGCGCGCCGTCAGCTCGACGAGCGACGCTGCCAGAGCGGCGGCGACCGCGGTCGCCGACCCGCTCGCGGGGGCGGGCGACTTCTCGCCGACGGCGGCGGCGAACCCCTCGATCGACATCGACGCATACGGCATGGCGCGGACGATACGCTCGCCGCCATGGGCGTTCAGGTCGAATCGGTGCGCGCGGTCGAGGTCCCGACCCGAATCCTCCACGGCCTCGGCGCGATCGAGCGGCTCGGCGAGATCGTCACCGGGCTCGGTGTGGAGCGCCCGCTGCTCGTCACGGACCCGGGCGTGACGGCGGCCGGCATCGCAGAGCGGGCACTCGAGCACCTGCGCGACGCCGTCGTCTTCGCCGAGGTCTATCCGAATCCGGACATCGAGCTCGTCGGCCGCGTGAGCGCCCTCTACCGCGAGGAGGGCTGCGACGGGCTCGTCGGCCTCGGCGGCGGCTCGGCGATCGACACCGCGAAGGCGGTCGGCGTCGAGGTCGTCCACGGCGGCTCGATCGCGGAGTACGAGTACGACCGCACGCCGATCACGGCGCGGATCCCGCCGCTCGTCGCGGTCCCGACCACCGCCGGCACCGGCAGCGAGGTGACGCTCTGGTCGGTCATCACCGACCACGAGCGGAAGATCAAGTTCAACGTGGGCGGCACGTCGCTGATCGGGGCGCACGTCGCCCTGCTCGACCCCGAGCTCACGATCGGCCTGCCGCCCGCGGTCACGGCCGCGACTGGGATGGACGCGCTTTCGCACGGGATCGAGTGCTTCACGTGCGACTACCACCAGCCGTTCAACGACGCGGTCGCGCTCCAGGCGATCGAGCTCGTCGCGCGCTGGCTCCGCGTCGCCGTCGAGGACGGCTCGAACGTGGAGGCGCGCACGCACATGGCGCACGCCGCCCTGCTCGGGGGAATGTCGTACGGCACCGAGAGCGCCGGCGCGGCGCATGCGATGAGCCAGTCGGCCGGCGGCGTCCACGACTGCCCGCACGGGGCGCTGACGGCGCGCGTGCTCGGGCCGGTGTGCGAGTACAACCTGTCCGCAGCGCCGGAGCGGTATGCGCGGATCGCGCAGGCACTCGGAGTCGACACGGGCGGGATGGAGCCGGTCGAGGCGGCGGAAGCGGGCGTTCAGGAGCTCTACCGGCTGACCGACGACGTCCGCATCCCGACGATGGAGCAGCTCGGGTTCTCGCGGGACGAGATCCCGATGCTGGCCCGGATCGCCTTGGACGATCCGCAGACGCTCGGCAACGCGCGCGAGGTCGACGTCGCCGCCTACGAGGAGATCTACCGCAACGCCTTCTCGCGGGGAGCGCGATGAGCACCGCCACGACGGACTACGGCATGGTCGTGGCGGGAAAGTGGGTCGAGTCGGAGGCGGGCGGGCGCATGGAGGCGTCGAGTCCCGCGACCGGCGAGAGGATCGGCAGCGTGCCCGAGGGGACGCGCGAGGACGCACAGCGCGCGATCTCGGCGGCGAGTGCGGCGTGGCGCGAATGGGCGGCGCGATCGCCGTTCGAACGCGGGGCGGCGCTCGAGCGCGTAGCCGAGCTGATCGTCGAGCGCCGCGACGACCTCGCGCGGACGCTCACGCTCGACCAGGGCAAGCCGCTCCACGCGGAGGCGTACGGCGAGGTCGACGAGCTCGTCGAGTACTGGCGGATGGCGGCGGCGGACGCGCCGCGCCTCGAGGGGTCGATGCCGCCGTCCGCCGACGCGTCGAAGCGCGTGCTGGCCTATCGCGTCCCTCGTGGCGTCGTCGGGGTGATCACGCCGTGGAACTGGCCGTACACGATGCCGTCGGAGCTCCTCGCTCCCGCGCTCGCCGCGGGCAACGCGGTCGTCTGGACGCCGGCCTCGAGCACCGTCGTCTGCTCGGTGAAGCTCGCCGAGTGCATCGTGGACGCGGAGCTGCCCGCGGGCGTCTTCAGCATGGTCACCGGCCCCGGCTCGGTGGTCGGGGACGAGATCGCCGGAAGCCCCGGCACGCAGGCCGTCGCCTTCATCGGATCGATCGAGACGGGGAGCAAGGTCGCGGCGCGAGGGGCCGGGAAGCCGCTCCTGCTCGAGCTGGGCGGCAACGGGCCGATGGTCGTGCTCGACGACGCCGACGTCCGGGCGTCCGCCGACGCGAGCATCACGGCCGCGTTCCTCTGCGCCGGCCAGAGCTGCACGGCCGGCGAGCGCTTCCTCGTCCACGAGGCCGTGCACGACGAGTTCGTCGAGCGGCTCCGCGAAGCCGTCGAGCGCGACGTGCGGCTCGGCGACCCGTTCGCCGAGGAGACGACGATGGGCCCGCTCAACAACGAGTCCACCGCGGAGAAGATGGATCAGCACGTGCGGGACGCGCTCGAGCGCGGAGCCGAGACCGTCGTGGGCGGCAGGCGCGCGAGCGGGTTCCCGACGCCGCTCTACTGGGAGGCGACCGTGCTCGACCGCGTCACCGACGAGATGGACGTCGCCCGGGAGGAGACCTTCGGCCCCGTCGCCCCGATCTCGATCATCCACTCCGACGAGGAGGCCCTCCAGATCGCCAACTCGTCACCGTACGGGCTGCTCGTCGCGGTCTGGACATGCGACCTCGCGCGTGGGCTGCGGTTCGCCGAGGCCGTGCGCGCCGGCTGGGTGAACGTGAACGAGTCGACGAACTACTGGGAGAGCCACCTGCCGTTCGGCGGGCGCGCGGGGGCCCAGTCGGGCGTCGGGCGCGTCGGCGGCCGGCACGCGATGGAGACGTTCACCGAGCCGAAAACGGTCGTCTTCGGACTGTCTTGACCGCCGGAGGCGGCGGTGGTTAGCTCGGCTGGCTTTCCGCCGACGAAGGGGAGGAGCGATGAAGGGTTTTCGACTGTTTCTCTGCGTGCTCCTGGGCGCGCTGGTCGCAGCCGGGTCCGCGCAGGCCGACGGCTCGCTTGACGACGACCTCGACTGCCGCAGGGTCAGCGCCGTGGGCGTTGGCCAGGATCTCGGCGGGGGCAACACGACGGCCACGATCACCCGCGACGGTCTGCTCAAGGGGACGACCGCCGCTCACTTCGACATCACCGGCGGTGCTCCGCCGGAGCTGACGTTCACGGGGACCGTCGTCTTCACGACGAAGCGCGGGACGCTGACCGTGAGCATCGCCGGCACGTTCAACGTGGCCACCGGGGCCTTCGCCGCCACCGGCCCCGTGACGGGCGGAACGGAAGCGTTTGCGGGCGCGAGCGGCAGCCTCTCGTTTGCGGGAGTCGAGGACCTGACAACCGGGCGCTTCACCGAGACCGTCACCGGAACGGTCTGCCTGGCGGACGACGGTGACGATGACGACGACTAGCCCGGTCGCCTTTCGGTTGCGGTAGCGCTGGCGCTACTGCCGGCGCGAGCACGCGCGAAGTAGCTCTGTCCGGCTCGCACGAGGACCGTTCGCTTCCTGGCGACGTCGAAGACCGCGACGAGGCCGACCCGGACGCGCACGAGCGTCCCGTCGCAGCGATCCTCGGTCAGCCAGATCGTCCCGCGCACGGCCGCCGAAGCGAAGCGCCCGCTGGTGCGAAAGCGGCCCTTTGCGTTTCCCCACAGGCGGCGCTTGCGTGGCGGCGGGGCCCCGCTCGTGTTCGTCGAGCGCTTCGGACAGGCGAGCGGGCCCGAGAGCTGAAGCGTCGTCACCGGCGCGCGCCCGCGCGGCTGCCGCACGATGCCGCGGCCCGCGTAGAAGACGCCGGCCTGCGTCTGCGCCCCGCCAGCGGCGCTGACGAGCCGGACCCGCCCGCGCGTGACGTCGAGCTCCGAGCCGACGGGAACGTTGCGGAGCCGGGCGAGGCTGACGAACCGGTTCGTCCCGCGCAGGCGCACGCGCACGACGCCGCTCACCGGTGCCAGGTTCACGCTCACCCCGGCCACCGGGGTCGGCGTCCCGGGCCCGAGCGTCAGGCTGACGTTGTCGGCGTAGCCGTCGTTGTAGCTGCCCTCCATCCGCCGGGCGGTCAGCACGACCTGGATCGTCCGCGTCCCCGCCGGCACCGGCGCCGTCGCCGAGCGCAGGCGGAAGGACGTCTGGCTGCCGCGGTCGGCAGCCGTGACCGGTCCGATCGACGTGCGGCCGAGCTCCGCGTTCGTCGCGGCGAGGTAGACGGCCACGATCGTGGTGGCGTCGTTCTGGCCGGCGAAGCCGCCCAGCCAGGCGGCGAGAGTCGCCGCGAGGCGACCGGCGTCGATCTCGGCGGCCCGACCGGACACGTTCACGGTCTGCGTCGCCGTCGCGACCGCTGCGCCCTGCCCGCCGGCGAGGAAGTTCGCACCGCCGGCGATTCGGGCGCTCTCGGCCGGGGTCGGGAACTGCGGCGCGCCGTAGCGGACGGCCGTGAACGTGGAAGTCGTCTCCCAGCCGGGAACCGGAAACCGGCCGTTCGCGTCCGTCGCGCCCTCGCCCGCCTCTGCGCCCGGGTTCGCGAGCAGGTTGGCTTCGGCCTGCGCCGCGCCGCTGGGCGAGGCGTCGGGGGCGAAGGTCGCGAGCGCGGTCGTCCCACCCCACCCCAGCAGCAACGCGGCGGCGAAGGCTACGACGATCCGGCTCATCCGTCCCACTTCGCGGGGCATCCTAGCCGCGAGCGCGGGCGAAGTAGCTCTGCCCGGCTCGCACGACCACCGTTCGCTTCCTGACGGCGTCGAAGACGGCGACGCGGCCGACCCGGACGCGCACGAGCGTCCCGTCGCAGCGATCCTCGGTCAGCCAGATCGTCCCGCGCACGGCGGCGGACGCGAACCGGCCGTTCGTGCGGAAGCGGCCCTTCCCGTTTCCCCACAGGCGGCGCGTGCGCGGCGGCGGCGCCCCGGTCGTGCTCGCGGAGCGCTTCGGGCAGGCGAGCGGGCCGGAGAGCTGGAGCGTCGTCACCGGCGCGCGCCCGCGCGGCTGCCGCACGACGGCCCGGCCCTGGAAGAACTGGGCCGTCTGCGTCCTGCGGCCGCCGGCGGAGCTGACGAGCCGGACGCGCCCGCGCGTGACGTCGAGCTCGGAGCCGACGGGGACGTTCCGGAGCCGGGCGAGGCTGACGAACCGGTTCGTCCCGCGCAGGCGCACGCGCACGACGCCGCTCACCGGTGCCAGGTTCACGCTCACCCCGGCCACCGGGGGCGGCACGGTGGACGCACGGCCCCAGTCCACGGTCGCCTCGGTGTCGACGCCGATCCGCCGGACGTTCGAGCCGTCGGCGTTGGCGACATACAGCTCCTCCTGCACCTGTGGATTGTCGCCTGGGTCGTTGACGAATGCGATCTGCGCGCCGTCCGGCGACCAGGAGACCTCCCAGACCTCGCGCAGCCCGCCGACGAGGACGGCCGACGCGCCGCCGTCGGGAGAGATGACCCGCACCGCGTTCAGGACGGCGTAGGCGACCCGGCTGCCGTCGGGCGACCACGATGGATTGTTCGCGTTGCTGATCTCTGCCGCCGTCAGATTTCGCAGGCCTGATCCGTCGGCGTTGACGACGAAGATGTCCTGGGCGGAGCCGCCGCCGAAGGCGAACCTGCCGCCGTCCGGCGACCACTCCGGATCGTCCACGTGCACGTCCGTGGTCACCTGCCTGAGCCCGCTCCCGTCGACGTTGACGACGAAGAGGCTGCCGAAGCGCCCGGCCCGGCGGACGAACGCGATCTGCCGGCCGTCGGGCGAGAAGGTCGGGAAGCGGTCGTTCTGATCCGTCGTCACGCGCGTCAGACCCGTTCCGTCGGCGTTGACGACTGTGATTCCCCCACCGACGCTACCGCCGCCGGTGTTCGAGAACACCAGCCGGTTCCCGTCGAGCGCCCAGGCCGGCTGGACCGCGCGGACCGGTCGCTGAGGCGTGCTCGTGGTCACGGCCCGCCGGCCCGACCCGTCGGGGTTGACCACGTAGAGCTGCGAGAGCGTGTAGGCGAGCCGGCCGTTCGGGCCCGGGAACGTCGCGCGCCGCGCCGGACCGTGGTCCACGAGCGGGCCGAGGACGAGGACGGCCGCGCCCGCGAGGCCTGTCAGGCGCCACGACGGTCTCATGCTCACGAGAGCCTAGATGCTGGACATGGTCATGCGGCAGCCGTTCGGCCGAGCTGCTCGATCGCCTCCTGCCTCCACCGCTCCGTGTCGCCGAGCTGGTTGAAGGTGTAGACGTGGAACCCGGCGAGCTGCATCTCCGGGGCGCCGAGGTGTGGCGCCAACCCGAAAGAGGAGCTTGTGGCTCTGAGCCACAAGCTCCCTTCGGTTGGCCCCTAGCGGGCGCGGGCGAGGTAGCTCTGGCCGGCTCGCACGACGACCGTCCGCTTCCTGACGACGTCGAAGACCGCGACGCGGCCGACGCGGACGCGGACGAGCGTCCCGTCGCAGCGATCCTCGGTGAGCCAGATCGTCCCCCGCACGGCCGCCGAGGCGTAGCGCCCGCTCGTGCGAAAGCGGCCTTTCGCGTTTCCCCACAGGCGGCGCTTGCGTGGCGGCGGGGCTCCGGTCGCGCTCCCGGAGCGCTTCGGACAGGCGAGCGGGCCGGAGAGCTGCAGCGTCGTCGCCGGCGCGCGGCCCCGCGGCTGCCTGACGGTCGCGCGACCCTGGAAGAAGACGCCGGTCTGCGTTCTCCGCCCGCCGGCGGCACTCGTGAGCCGGACGCGGCCACGGGTGACGTCGAGCTCCGAGCCGACTGGAACCTGCCGGAGGGCGGCGAGGTTGACGAAGCGGGGCCGGCCGCGCAGGCGCACGCGCACGACGCCGCTCACGGGCGCGATGTTCACCGTCTTGCCCACCTGTGGTGGCGGCACGGTCGAGGCGCGACCCCAGTCGAGCGTCGTCTCCGTGTCCACGCCGAGGCGCGTGACGCCCGAGCCGTCGGCGTTCACCACGTACAGCTCCTCCTGCAGGGGGCCCGCGGGGTCGTTGATGAACGCGAGCTTCGTGCCGTCGGGTGACCAGGCGAGCTCCCAGACCTCGCGGAACCCGCCCACGAGGTCCCTATTTCCGCTGCCGTCGGCCTGGATCAGCCCGATCGAGTTCAGGCGCGCGAACGCGATTCGGCTCCCATCGGGCGACCACGCGGGCCACCTGCCGCCGCGCAGCTCGCCGGGAGTGCCTCTCCCGGTCAACTTGCGCAGGCCGGACCCGTCGGCGTTGACCACGTAGATGTCGCCGCCGTCTGAGAAGACGAACCTGCTCCCGTCCGGCGACCACTCGGGATCCTGGACGTGGATGTTGATCGAGCCGGTGACCACGGCGAGGCCGCTGCCGTCCGCGTTGACGACCCAGAGCCGGTCGTACCGCTCCTGGTTGCGGAAGAAAGCGATCCGGCGGCCGTCGGGCGACCAGGCAGGCCCCGAGTCGGTCGACTGCGTCGTGACTCGCGTCGTGCCCCCGCCGTCGGCCGAGACGACGTGGATCCCGCCGGTGACGACGACGGTGTTCGCGAATGCGATCCGGCTGCCGTCGGGCGCCCACGCCGGGTCGACTGCCCGGATGGTCTGGGTCGTCGACAGGACCACGCGTCGGTCGGAACCGTCGGGATTCACGGTCATGAGGCCGTTCGAGAGGGTGAAGACGAGCCGTCCGTTCGGGCCCGGGAACGTCGCCTGCCGCGCCGGGCCGAAGTCGGCGAGCAGGGCGAAAGCAAGCAGCGCGGCGACCGTCAGGGCCGCCGCCCGAGTCATGCCGCGGCCGTCTGGCCGAGGCGCCCTAGCGTTTCCTGCCTCCATCGCTCCGTCGCAGCGAGCTCGTTGAAAGTGTAGACATGGAACCCTGCGATCTTCCTCTGCTCGGTGTCAACGTGCGAAGCCAACTCGTCGATGAGGTAACCGGGGCCGAAGCTGCCGCGCAGGAAGAGGCGCGCGAGCACGTTGCCGTGCTTCCTGAGGTACCGCGCCGACTCGCCGACGCCGATCCTCGTCGAGATCCGCAGGAGCTTCGTCCTCGGGACGACGCCCGGAATCCCGATGTGGATCGGCAGGCCCACCCCCCGCGCGCGCACCGCCGCGATCCAGCCGGCGATGACGCGCGGGTCGAGGCAGAGCTGGCTGACGATGTAGCTGGCGAGCGGCGCCTTGTCGAACATCGACTGAATCGTCGTCTCGTCGCTGATGAAGGGATGGCTCTCCGGATACCCGGAGATGCCGACCTCGTCGAGGCGGTGTCCGAGGTCGCCCATCGCCGCGAGCAGCTCGTACGCGCTCGCGAACTTCCCGGCCGGCTGGCCGAGGTCGCCGGCGACGACGAAAACCTCGTGCACGCCGACGTCGTCCAGCCGGTCCAGGATCTCCCTCAGGTGCTCCTCGTCTGCGACGAGCCGCGCCGAGACGTGCGGGACGACCTCGAAGCCGCGCCTCGCCAGCTCCTCGCTCAGCTCGAGCGTCGCCTCGATGCCCCGCTTCGGCGAGGAGGTCACCGTCATCTTCACGTCGGTCGGCACGTGCTCGGCGACCTCGTCCTCGATCCCCGGCAAGGGGAACACCTCGTAGCGCGGACGCCGCAGCAGCTCGACCAGCACCGGGAGCCGCCCTAGTCGCTCTTCGTGCCCGCAGTGGCCAGGTCCTGCTTCGGGATCTCCTTCTCCGGATCGATGAACGGCCTACGGACGACGACGGCCGACGTCTTCTCGCTCGTCGTCTCCACCTTGAGCTCGGTCCCGAGCTCGGTGAACTCGAGCGGGAGCATCGCGTAGCCGATGTTCTTCTCGAGCCGGGGCGAGTGGCAGGCGGACGTGACGTTGCCGATCCGGTCGCCGTTCGAGTACACCGGGAAGAAGTCGATCATCGACCCGTCGTTGTAGGACCCGAGCCGGTCTCCGCCGATCTCGACGCCCACGAGCTTGCGACTGACCCCTTCCGCCTTGATCCGCCGCAGCGCCTCCTTGCCGACGAAATCGGCCTCCTGCTCGAGGTCGACCATCCACTCGTAGCCCATCTCGACCTCGTAGGGGTTCGTGTCGTACCACATGTCGGCGCCGTGGGCGAGGATGCCGGCCTCGATCCGCTTGATGTGGCACGGCCCGATCACCGTCAGTCCGTGCGGCTTCCCGGCCTCGAGCACGACGTCCCAGATCTTCTCGCCGTTGCGGCTCGCGTCCTTCACGTAGATCTCGAA
>JBOHAW010000264.1:0-3070 GCA_050697975.1 Gaiellaceae bacterium | reverse complement strand
GGAGCTCGGCGCGGATCTGGAAGCGGTAGTCGGCAGTGGGGCGCAGGGCCGGATCACCGAGGCCGACGTCCGCGCGGCCGCCGGGCCTCAGGAGGGTCGCCGTGAGCCCGTCCGAGGCGTGCGCCGGCAGATCGTCGAGCACCTGACGCGCGCGCACCGCGAGATCCCCGCCGTCACGTTCGTGGAGGAGTGCGACTTCACGGACGTCGATCTCACGCTGCTGATCCCGCTCGTCCTGAAGGCGGCCGCCGAGTCGCTGCGCGAGTTCCCCGAGCTGAACGCGCGCCTCGACGGCGCCGAGATCGTCTACCTCGACCGCTACGACCTCGGCGTGGCGGTGCAGACCGAGCAGGGGCTCGTCGTCCCGGTGGTGCGCGGCTGCGACGGCGCGTCCGTCGAGGAGCTCGGCGCCGAGGTGCAGCGGCTGGCGGAGAGCGCCCGCGCCGGCACGCTCAGACCCGAGGAGCTGCGCGGCTCCACGTTCTCCGTCACGAGCGCCGGCAAGCTCGGCGGCCTCTTCGTGACGCCGCTGATCAACCATCCCGAGGTGGGCATTCTCGGCATCCATCGCATCGCCGCCCGACCGGTCGTGCGTGACGGCGAAGTAGTCGTTCGATCGATCGGCCACCTCTCCGTCACGTTCGACCACCGCGTCGTGGACGGAGCGCGCGCGGCCGAGTTCGCGCTGGCGGTGATCGCCCGGCTCGAGCAGACCGGATAGGGAACGGGCCCGGCGGCGCCGAGGAAACCGCCGGGCCCGGTGTGTCAGTCTTCGTCCCGCTGGTCGTTCAGCTGTGCCCGGATCTCCCCACCCGGCCACTTCGTCGTGTGGACGTTCACGTACGCGTGCCCGGCGCGGATCGCCGTCACGATCTCGCCGAACGCGCCCGCCTCGATGCCCTGGCCCGTCGGACCGATCACATCGACCGCGCCGCGCTCGCCCGTCACCGTTCCGGACTGCGGGCACGCGGGAATGCCTGCCGGCCCGCCGACATTGGTGCACAGGAACACCGAGACGCCCCCGTTGACCGCGCGCTTTCCGAAGTGGATGTGCGCCTGCTGAACGGTTCCCTCGAGCCCGGAGTAGCTGAGCTCGAAGGTGATCGTCTGGGCATCGTCGTCGATTCTCGCCTCGAAGTTTCCTAGGGCGACCGTCGAGATGTCGGGGTTCTCCTGGTAGCCGACGAGCTGGTCGGCTTTGATCTCCTTCTTCCCGCCGTCGGCCAGGGCGTACGAGCCCGCGGCCAGCGCGACGAGCAGGACACTCACGAGTCCTACGTGGATTCCAAGCTTGCGCATGCGTCTCTCCCTCTCCCCCGGTTGACCCAGTGCACTGGACCTAGAGGTACGAGAGCGAGGGAGATTCGGTTTGCGTCGCCGTCAGGCGAGCAAGGCGGGCGCCGCCAGGAAGGGCTCGAGCATGCGCTCGATCCGCGGCGCGCTCGTGCGTCCCTCGATCCTGGCCACGGCGCGCTTGCCCTGGACCAGCACGAGCGTCGGCACCTCGCTCACCTCGAATCGCTCGGCGAGATCGGGCCGCTTGTCGACGTCGATCCGGGTCACCCGCAGCCGCTCGCGCTCCTTGCGCGCGACGTGGGCGAGCAGGCTCTCCATGCGCCGGGCCGGGCCTGAGCGCTCGTTGGCAAAGAACACGAGCAGGGGCCGGACGTCGTCCACGTGGTTCCTCCTGATCTGGGGGCGCTACAAGGGGGTGCGTCGTTCTTCCCCGAACGGCCCCCGGGCAAACCGTGTCTAGACTGGCCTCGTGGGCGCCTGGTACACGATCGGCCTCTTCGCGGGCCTTGGTGCGGCGGCCGGGGTGCTCCTGGCCGGGATCCTCGGCGCCGGCCGTGCCGGCATGCTCGCCGCGGCCGCGCTCGGTCTAGGGGCTGGAGTCGGACTGGGTCTCGGCTTCTCGGACTGGCCGGAGGCCGTCGGCGGCGGCGCGGGCGGCGCGCTCGGCGCGCTCGGGGCATCGCAGATCGTCCGTGGAACGCTGCGGCGGGGCGGCACGCGGGGCGGCACCGCGCTGATCGTCGGCGCGGGCGCCCTCGGCCTGGCGGCACTCGCCTTCGTGCCGGTCGCCGGCTACCTCGAGGCGCTGGCGGTGCCCGGGCTCGCCGCCCGGCTGCGGCGGAGGGCGCCCGAGACGTACGCAGGGCTGCGCACGCTCGCCCGCGACTAGCGAGCTTTTTGTGCGGAAGAAGAAGCTCATCCTGATCGTGATCGACGGGCTGACACCGTCGATGTTCGAGGCCGCGGTCGATTCGAGCCGCACGCCCGCGCTCGCGCACCTCGCCGAGCACGGCCGGTACCGGCGCGCGGTCTCGACCTTCCCCTCGCTGACGCCAGTCTGCCTCTCCTCGATCGCGACCGGCGCCCACCCCGACGTGCACGAGATCCCGCATCTCGTCTGGTACAACCGCGGCGAGGGCCGCATCGTCGAGTACGGCTCGTCCTTCGGCGCGCTGCGCGCCGCGGGCATCGGGCGGTCGATCCGGGACACGATCCTGAACATGAACCAGCGCCACCTCGGCGATGGGGCCGTGACGGTCTTCGAGGCGCTCGAGGACGCCGGTCTGACCGCGGCCGCGATCAACTTCACGTGCTACCGCGGACGCGCGCGGCACGTCGCCTCCCTCCCGGGCGTGCCTGCTGCCTACGGGCCGAAGCGATTCTTCTTCTACAACCTGTTCGAGTCGGACGTGACCGGAGCGCCCCTCTCGGTCCGCAGTCGGCCGCGGGGCACGATCGACGCGTATGCAGCCGCCGTCGGCCGGTGGCTCGTCACACGGGACGGCTTCGACTTTCTCGTCTTTTACCTCTCCGACTACGACTACGCCTCGCACGCGCAGGGGCCGGACGCCGCGCATGCCGCGCTCGCGCGCTGCGACGACGCGGTCGGCGCGCTGATCGAAGCCGCCGGCGGCCCGGAGGAATTTCTCGAGCGCTACGCGGTGTTGCTTTGCTCGGACCACGGCCAGACGACGGTGAGCGAGGTCGCCCGGCTGCAGGACGTCTTCCCGGACACGATCGTGACCGCGTCGAACCGCGCGGGGATGGTCTACAG
>JBOHAW010000263.1:0-9382 GCA_050697975.1 Gaiellaceae bacterium | reverse complement strand
CCACGCACTTCGCCGACTTGCTCAACGCGGTCGGCGAGCTCGTCCAGCCGGGCTCGGATCCGCTCGCCCAACTCCTCGGAGTGCTGTCGGAACTCGGGGCGCTCGACCTCTTCGAGCACTGCGAGCGCCGCGGCACAGGCGACTGGATTGCCGCCAAAGGTGCCGCCGAGCCCGCCGGCCTCAGGGGCGTCCATCACCTCCGCCCGTCCTGTGACCGCGGCCAGTGGCAACCCGCCGCCGAGCGACTTGCCCGAGACGAGCAGGTCGGGCTCGACGCCGTAGTGCTCGATCGCCCAGACCGGGCCCGTGCGGCCGGTGCCGCTCTGCACCTCGTCGTCGACGTAGAGGATCCCGTGCGCCGCGCAGAGCGCCCCGAGCCGGGCGGGAAAGTCGAGCGGCATCGGGATGAACCCGCCCTCGCCCTGGACGGGCTCGAGCACCACGCACGCGACGCTCTCGGGGTCGACCTCCGCCTTGAACAGGCGCTCGAGGCCCTCGATCGCCTCGTCCGAGCCGATGCCGCGGTAGGGATAGGGCGCCGGCGTCCGGTAGACCTCGGGCGCGAACGGGCCGAAGCCGCGCTTGTACACGACCTTGCTCGTCATCGACAGGGTCAGGAGCGTGCGCCCGTGGAACCCGTTGTCGAACACCACGACCGCGGGCCGGCCGGTGGCGGCACGGGCGATCTTGACGGCGTTCTCGATCGCCTCCGCGCCCGAGTTGAGCAGGATGCTCTTCGTCTCGGCGTCGCCGGGCCAGAGCTCTGACAGCCGCCGGCAGACCTCGATGTACGGCGCGTAGGTCCCGACCATGAAGCACTGGTGCAGGTAGCGGTCGACCTGCTCGTGGATGGCAGCCGCAACGGGTGCGAAGCCGTGACCCGTGTTCTGACAGCCGATGCCGCCGGCGAAGTCGATGTAGGAGCGCCCCTCGACGTCCTCGATCCGCGCCCCCCGTGCCCGGGCGACGACCAGCTTCGGCGTTGAGACGCCGCGCGCGACGTAGCGGCCGCGGGCTTCCAGGAGCCGAGCGGCGGCCGTCCGTTCCTGGAGGGACATCGCGTCGATTATCGACGGGCCGTTGCGGCCGAAGCAATGGTCGGAGCGGCCAACCTGAGTCTTGAGGTTGGACACGGTGTCGAGTCCGTGCGGGCTCGAACCCTTGCGTCTTCGACGACGGAGGCTTAGGTTGTTGGCCGGTCTGTACAAGCGAGGGGTGAGCATCAGCTGCTGACGGTTCGCGACATCGCCGACATGCCGGGCCTCGAGGTCCAGGTCGTCGCCGGCTCGGAGGGCCTCGCCAACGACGTCCGCTGGCTGCACGTGTCCGAGCTTCCGGACCCGACCGCGTGGCTCGAGGGCGGTGAGCTCCTCCTCACGACCGGACTCGGGGTCGGCGATCTGGCGAGCACCCAGCGCGCGTACGTCCGCCGGCTCGCCGAGCACGGGCTCGCCGGTCTCGGGTTCGGGCTTGGCTTCGGGTTTGCCGACGTCCCGGGCGCGGTGGTCGAGGAGGCGAACCGGCGGGGCTTCCCGGTGCTGGCCGTTCCCTACGACGTGCCCTTCATCGCGATCACGAAAGCGGCCTTCACGCATCTGGCCAACGAGGAGCTCGACCGGGTCACCCAGGCGCTCGAGGTGCACGAGCGCCTCTCCCAGGCGGTGCTCGAAGGCCGTGGCGTACCGACGCTCCTCGCCATCCTCTGCGACCGGCTCGGCTGCAGCCTGGCGCTGGTGGACGAGAGCGGGCGCACGGTCGGCGAGCGGCACGCCGGACGGCGCCTCGCGTTCGACCGCGCGCTCGAGCTCCCCGTCGTCGCGCACGGCGAGAACGCGATCCTGCAGGCCGTGCGCGAGCAGGGCTCGTTCAGCGAGTACGACCGGCTCGTCCTCCATCACGGGCAGACCGCGCTCGCGTTCGAGCTCTCCCGCCGCCGTGCGGTCTCGGCCGCTGAGCTGCGCCTGGCGGGCGATCTGATCGAGGACCTCGAGCACGATCGTCTCGACGAACGGGACATCTCGCGGCGCATCGCCGCGTTCGGGCTCGATCCGTCGCGGCGCTACGCCGCTTTGCTGGCGGTGCCGGGCGGCGGCGCGACCGGAGAGCGGCTCCGCCTGGCCGTCGCCCGGGAGCTCGACGCGCGCGGCGTGCGACACCTGTCGACGGCACGGCTCGACCGCGCCGCCTTCCTGCTCGAGGCGACGGAAGAACCGGCGGCGCTCGAGCTCGCCGGAGCCGTCGTCGAGGCCGAGCCGGACGCACGCGTCGGCGTCGGTCGGCCGGGCGCCGGTCGCGCTCTCGGGCGCAGCCTGCTCGAGGCCCGCACGGCCCTCGACGCGGGCTCGGGAGCCATCTCCTCGTACCGCGACCTCGGGTCGCTCGAGCTGCTGCTCGGCCTGCCGGACGCGGCGCTCGAGGCGTTTGTCGACCGCGTGCTCGGACCCGTCACCCGTTCCGGTCCGCTCGTCGAGTCGTTGCGTGCGCTCCTCGACTCGGGTTGCCGCTGGAGCGAGGCGGCGACGCAGCTCGGCGTCCACCGGCACACGCTTCGGTACCGGATGGAGCGTCTGCGCGAGCAGACCGGGCGCCACCCGGACGATCCGTCGCAGCGGATGGAGCTCTGGCTCGCCGTCATGGCCGCCCAGGCCCTCACCGCCCGCTCCGAGCCCTCCTCGCTGAGCTAGCGTGGGAAGGCCCTCAGCGTTCGCCCTCGGCACTTGCCGTTCCCGGCGCTCCCATGTTCGCTACGCGTCCGCGTACGGGCTGACGCTCATGTACTTGAACCCGGTGTCGACGGCCAACGTCACGACCACCGCCCCCGGCCCGAGGCGCTCTGCTAGACGATGCGCGCCGACCACGTTCGCGCCCGTCGAGATGCCGGCGAAGACTCCCTCTTCGAGCGCCAGTCGCCGTGTCATCTCGACCGCCTCGTCGTCACCGATCGGTTCGACGTGGTCGACCTTGTCGGGATGCCAGTGCGGCATCACGAAGCCCGTCCAGCCCTGAATGAGAAATGGCCCGTGCTCGCCGCCACCGATCGCAGCCGAGCTCGCCGGCTCCTGCGCCTGGATGAAGACGCCGCGTGGCTTGAGCGCGTCGGAGACGCCCATGACCGAGCTCGCAGTGCCCATGCCGTGGCAGAACGCCGTCACCCGCCCCTCGCTCTGCTCCCAGATCTCGCGCCCGAGGTGGTCGCAATGGTGGCGGATGATGTACGGGTTGTTGAACTGGTCGGTCGCGTAGTGGCCCGGGCGCGCGGCGAGCTCCGCGGCCCGCGCAACCATGTTTTCGATGTCCTGGGAAGTCACCTTCGGCCGGCCCTCAACCGAGGGAACGACGTCGATCTCCGCGCCCAGCGCCCGCATCAGCTGAAAACGCTCCTCGGTGAAACAGTCAGCCATCACGATCAGCGCGCGATAGCCCTTTACCCCACAAACCAGCGCCAGCGCGGGACCCGTGCTCCCGCCGGTGTACTCGACGACAGTGTCGCCAGGCGAGATCAGTCCGTCGCGCTCAGCACCCTCGATCATCGCGAGAGCCATCCGGTCCTTCATCGACCCCGTTGGGTTCCGGTACTCCAGCTTCAGCCATAGCTCCGCCCCGTTCCGCGGCGCGCAGCGACGCAGGCGGACCAGCGGCGTGTTGCCGATCGCGTCGAGGATTGAATCCACGCGACGATCATCGCCGATCAGCGGGACGCGACGCCGGCCTGGCGCCCGGGCGAGGCGTATCGCGCGACCCCCATCGAGCGTTGTGGTAAGCGGTCCCACCTACGGGGAGGTTTCGATGCACAAGCGTCCACTACTGCTTCTGTTCGCGACACTGATGTTCGTGGCTGTGCCCGCTATCGCCGGCGGATCGCCGCAGAGCGGCGACTCTGCCACGGGCTCCGCAAAGTTCGCCGTCGTCGAGGCGCACGTTGTCGTCTCGGCGCACAGTGGGCCTCTGGGCGAGGATGCACACGGCCATTTCTCGCTTGACCAGGGGGTCGGGGATATCCAGCTTTGGGCCGAGGTCACGTGCCTCAACGTCCAGGGCAACCTGGCTTCGATCGGAGGCGTGACCGTCAAGTCGCGCAGCGGTCTTCCGGCCGGTACGGGCGTCCTGCAGATCGTCCAGGACGTAGGGTCGCCCGGCGACATGGACCGGTCTCAGACATTCATCGTGGCAACCCCCCCGGTGGTCTGCCCCGCGCCGTTTCCGCCCGGCTTCGAGGCCGATCAGGGGAACTACGTCGTGAACGACGAGTTGCCGTAGGAACCATGGTCTGAGTCACCGCCGAGAGGGCGGCCACCTCGCCTGTGGCCGTCCTCCGGGGTGCGCGGCGTGCGGCTACACGGTGCGTCCCGCGGGGGGCGTAGTACGCAAGGCGATGCCGCGACGCCTCACGTAATCTCGGGAGCTGTTCGCGGAACAGTCCGGAAGCCGGAGGTGGGACTCGAACCCACGGCCTAACCCTTACAAAGGGCTTGCTCTGCCAGCTGAGCTACTCCGGCGCTCGACCCATGCTAGGCGAACTGGCGAAGGTCGCCGTACGCGCTACTGCAAGACCTGGCGCGAGCGCTGGTGCTGGATGATCTTCCGCTTCACGCGCTGGAGCGCGTTGTCGATCGTCTTCGTGTCGCACCCGAGCTCGGCGGCCATCTCCTCGTAGGAGAGCCCTTCGAGGTAGAGGCGCAGCGCGTCGGCCTCGAGCGGCGAGAGGCCGGTGCCGAGGCAGAACACGAGACTCTGGAGCTCCTCGGTGGAGATGACGCACACGGACGGCTCGTCGACACGCGGCCCGGGGAGGGCGTCGCCGAGCGTGCAGTCGCCGTCGGAGTCCTGGCCGGCCGGGGTGTGGCTGAACGAGACGTACGTGTTCAGCGGCGCGTGCTTGAAGCGCGTGGCGGTCTTGATCGCCGTGATGATCTGGCGGGTGACGCAGAGCTCGGCGAAGCTGCGGAACGACGTCTCCTTGTCGGAGCGGAAGTCGCGCACGGCCTTGTACAGGCCGATCAGCCCTTCCTGGATCAGGTCCTCGGAGTCGCCGCCGGCGAGGAAGTACGAGCTCGCCTTCAGGCGGACGAAGCCCGTGTAGCGGCGGATCAGGCCGTCGAGGGCGGCACTATCGCCGTTGCGGGCGCGCATGACCAGCTGCAGATCCTCAAGCTCGCGTTGAGCCTTTTGCTGAGCCTGGACTACGGTGAGCGGCCGAGCCGGCATCGCGTCTCCCCCGGTTCTGCGGGCGGTTCCTGCGCCGCCCGGACGGCCCGGACGGCGAAGCCTCACCCTAAGGTTGAGGGAGAAGATAGCAGCAGCTTTCGCAAGTTACAAGTTCCTTGCGATGGACCCAACATGATACGAACGTGTGTTCCTACTGCCTAGTCGTCGCCGCGGCGGAGTCGCTCGAGCCGCGCGCGCGTCTCCTCGTCGAGCCGGTCGGCCAGGTGCGTGCGGCGCTCCTCCTCGTGCCGGGCGGGCTCGAGGTCGCCCACGAAGGTGCGCGAGCTGATCTTCATCACCTCCTGACCCGACGTGCCGCGCACGGCCGCGTCCGACGACACCAGGCAGACGCGCTCGGTGGCGCGGTGCTCCGCGGCGAGCCGCTCGAGCAGGGCGTCGGCGTGCGCCGCGAATCGCACCGCGAGCGGCCCGTGCTGCTCGTCCTCCCCCACCCCGTCGAACACGAGCACGCCGCGCGCGCCCTTCATCGCGACGAAGCTCGCAAGGGTGTCGCGCAGCTCGCGCGCATCCGCGAACGAGCCCGCGTGCAGGACGTTGAAGCCGTCGAAGAGGTACAGGGTCGGATCAGGCACGCTGCCGCCTCGCCTCGTACAGAAGCAGTGCCGCCGCGACGCTGACGTTCAGCGACTCGACCCGCCCCGAGAGTGGAATCGCGACAGCCGCGTCGCACGTCTTGCGCACGAGCGGGCGCAACCCCTTGCCCTCCGCGCCGAACACGAGCGCGACGCCGCCCGAAAGGTCGGCCTCCCACATCGGCGTGGCCGCCTCGCCCGCGGCGGCGTAGACCCAGAGGTCGGCGCGCTTGACGTCGCCAAGGTAGCGCGCGAGGTTCGTGACGACCGCGACCGGCAGGTGCTCGACGGCGCCTGCCGAGGCCCGACACACCGCAGCCGTCACGCGCGCGGAGCCGTGCGCCGGCAGCACCACTCCCGTGGCGCCCGCCCCTTCCGCGCTGCGGCACACCGCGCCGAGATTGCGCGGGTCGCTGACCTGGTCGAGGCAGGCCAGGAGCGGCCGCTCGCCGACGGCGAGCTCCCAGGCGTCGGCGTAACGGTAGGGCTCGCAGAACGCGAGCACGCCCTGGTGGTCGCGGGTGCCCGCGCCCTCGGTCAGCTCGCGCTCGGGCTTCACGTGCACGCGCAGGCCGTTCTGCTCCCGCAGCCACGGCTCGGCGGTGAGCGCCCGCTCGGTCGCCCACAGCTCCAGCACCTCGCGCCGGCCCCGCAGCGCCTCGCGGGCGGCGCGGCGACCGTAGACCGGCTCGCGTGTCACCGCTTCGGGACGAGCCGGAAGCCGTCGCCGACGTCGCGAGCCTCCCAGCCCGCCTGCTCGATTTCCTCCCGCAACCGGTCGGCGAGGGCAAAATCGCGCTCGGCGCGGGCCGCGTTCCGCCGCTCGGCGAGGTCGAGCACGTCCGCGGGCGCGTCCGGCTCCTCGGCGAGCGACTCGAGCCCCAGGTGAGCGAGAGCGCGACGCAGCAGCCCGTGGTCGCGCCACTCGTGCATCACCGCGAGCGCCTCGGGCGTGTTGAAGTCGTCTTCGAGGCCGGCTGCGAACCGCTCCCACGCGCCGTCTGGCGCGGGCTCGGAAGGCCCGCGGAAGACCTCGCGGAAGCGGTCGGCCCGCGCCCGGGCGGACGCCATCGTCTCGTCGTCGAAGTCGATCGGCTTGTGCCAGTGCCCCGTCAGGAAGAAGACGAGGATCGTCTCGCGCCCCCAGGTGTCGAGCACGTTGCGGAGCGAGACGTCGTTGCCGAGCGACTTGTGCATCTCCTCGCCGGCGCGGCCCAGCATCCCGTTGTGCATCCAGATCCGGGCGAATTCGCGCCCGAGCGCGCGCGACTGCGCGATCTCGTTCTCGTGATGCGGGAAGACGAGGTCGAGCCCGCCGCCGTGGATCTCGAAGCGCGGGCCGAGGTGCTTCTCGGCCATCGCCGAGCACTCGATGTGCCAGCCCGGCCGGCCTCGGCCCCACGGCGACTCCCACCAGGTGTCCTCGCCGGGCTTGTTCGACTTCCAGAGCGCGAAGTCGCGCGGGTCGTCCTTGCGCGGGTTCGGCTCCTGCTCCTCGACCTGGTCGGGCCGCTGGCCCGAGAGGCGGCCGTAGTCGGCAAAACGCGCGACACGGTAGTAGACGTCGCCGAGGGCCTCGTAGGCGTAGCCGTCGGCGATCAGCTGCTCGATCAGCGCGACCTGCTCGGGGATCGTCTCGACCGCGGTCGGCTCGAAGTCGGGCCGCCCGAGACCGAGGTCGTCGGTGTCCTCGAGGTACCAGCGGGTCGCGTTCTCGGCGAGCTCGGCGCTGGCGCCCGGAGCGGCGTCGTAGATCTTGTCGTTGATGTCCGTGATGTTCTGGACGAGCGTGACGTCGTAGCCGCGCCCGCGCAGCCAGCTCCGCAGCCACATGAAGACGACGAACGGGCGCGCGTTGCCGATGTGCGCGCGCCGGTAGACGGTCGGGCCGCAGACGTACATGCCGATCGGCCCGGGCGGCGGCGGCAGCTCCTCTTTGCGGCGGGTGAGCGTGTTATAGAGCCGCATCGATGCGCCGCAGCGTCTCGTCGCGGGGCAGCGCGGCCACGACCGCCCAGAGCTCGGGACCCCGCTCGCGCCCGGTGAGCGCGAGCCGGAGCGCGTGCAGGTCGCCGCCGACCGCCTTCAGCTCGCGGACGATCGCGCGCGCCTCGTCGGCGCCGAGGCTCCCGTTCGAGCCCTCGCGAAGCTCCCGGAAGCGCGCCAGCGTCGGCCCTGCTTCCGGCGGCAGGTGCACGGGCCCCGGCTCGAGCACGGCCCTGGCGAAGTCGCGGGCCTCGTTCAGGTCGCGCGCGCCGCGCAACGCCGGCACGAGCTCGGCCGGCGCTCCAACCCGTGCGGCGAGCTCCTCGTCGGTGAGCGCGGCAATCGCCTCGATCGCGAGCCGTCGCACCCGCGCCAGGTCGCGGTGGACGTCGTGGCGAGGCAGGCCGAGCTCGTCCAGGTACGCGCGCACCGCCTCGGCCGGGATCCCCGCCTCCCGGAGGTCCGCGATCGTGGCCGACCCGTGCGCCCGCTTCGAGAGCTTCTTCCCGTCCTCGCCGAGGATCAGGCCGTGGTGCACGAACTCCGGCGGCTCGGCGCCGAGCGCCTGGATCAGCTCGCGCTGAAGCTCCGTGTTCTCGCGATGGTCGGCGCCTCGGATCACGTGCGTGATGCGGAAGTCGGCGTCGTCGACCGCGCTCGCGAGCTGGTACGTCGGACTTCCGTCGGCCCGCAAGAGCGTCGTGCGCCCGAAGCGGAGCGCTCCGTCGGCGTCGGCCGCGGCGCCCGGAAGCGCGCCGGCCGCCTTGCGGTGCCGATCGGCGCGCTCGCTCTGAAAGACGGGGCCTTCGTCCCAGTCGATGCCGAGCCACTCGAGGTCGCGGAGGATCGCGTCGGCGCCGCCCTCGACGTTGCGGGCCTGGTCGGTGTCGTCGATCCGAAGCAGCATCGTGCCCCCGAAGCCGCGGTTGGCGGCGGCGGAGAGGGCGCTGCCCAGGTGCAGCGATCCGGTCGGACTGGGTGCGAAGCGGACGCGGGGCATCTCCGCTCCTGAATCTACACTCGCTCTCGATGGAGCAAGCCCTGCTCGCCTGGTTCGAGAACAAGGGTCGCGACCTCCCCTGGCGCCGGACGCGCGATCCGTACGCGATCCTCGTCAGCGAGGTGATGCTCCAGCAGACGCAGGCGGAGCGCGTGATCCCGCGCTACGTGGCGTGGCTCGAGCGCTGGCCGACCGTCGAGTCGCTCGCCGCCGCCGCGCCCGGCGAGGTAATCCGCGCCTGGCAGGGGCTCGGCTACAACCGCCGGGCGCTCGCGCTGCACGAGGCCGCGCGGCGGGTCGCAGCCGACGGCTGGCCCGCCGATCTCACCGACCTGCCCGGAGTCGGCCCCTACACCGCGGCGGCGATCCGCAACTTCGCATTCGGCGAGAACATCCTCCCGCGCGATGTGAACGTCGAACGGGTCGAGCGGCGCACCGGACAGGCGTTCACGGGAGCCGCCGCGCAGGCGCTGATGGACCTCGGCGCGACGATCTGCCTCGCCCGGATCCCACGCTGCGCCCTCTGCCCGCTGGCGACCGCGTGCCCGTCGCGCGGGACACGGGACGATCCGGCGAGACAGCAGTCGCAGTTCGAGGG
>JBOHAW010000262.1:0-4710 GCA_050697975.1 Gaiellaceae bacterium | reverse complement strand
CGCCCGCACGTCCGAACGAGCTCGACCGCCTCGAGGCGGAGATCGCCGGCCGTGAGGCCGAGATCGCCGAGCTCGAGCGCCGGCTTGCCGACGACTGGGGCGACGTCGACACCCTGGCAGCGCACCGCGCCGCGCGCGACGAGCTCCAGTCGCTGCTCACCCGCTGGGAAGATCTTTTCGATCCTCAGGGCGCGTAGACTGCGCCGCGTGCGACGCGGGGTCCTGATCGTCGGCGCGCTGCTGGCCGCCGGCTGCGGCGGCGGCGCCGAGAGCGCGTTCTATGCGGGCGTCGACGAAGGCAAGGTGCCGCAGGTGGCTATGGACGCCGTCGGCCGCGAGGTGAGGGCGCCCGGCAGCCCGCTGTACCGGCATCAGGTGCGGCTCGGCACGATCACGCACGGCGGAACAGCGAGGGCGGCCCCGCCTGGGTGGTCCGGGTTCTCGACCGGACGCAGCGCGACAATCTCTGCGTGCGCGTGTGGGCGCAGGGCGCGCTCAACGTCCGCGTCTACAGCTCGGAGATCGACATCTGCGACCTCGACGAGGCGCCGCTGCCCGAGCCGTCCGGAGAGGCCTAGTGCTCGTCGCAGGCCTCGCGCGATTCGTCGCGATCGTGGCCGTCGCGGCGGCCCTCAGCGTCGGCGTCGCCCTGCTCGTGGCTCCTTGAAGGATGCGGACCTCTGGTACGCCGCCACGCTCGGGCTCTATCTCGGCGGGGCCGTGCTGATCGGGGTGGCGGTGCTCTCGTTCGGCGGGAGGAACCGGCTCGACTATGCCGTCACGGGAGACGTCGAGGCGTTCAAGCGAAGCCAGAGCGGAGGCTGGGTCTACGTCCTCGTCGGCCTCGTGCTGATCGGGCTCGGCATCCTCCTCGACAGCCAGCGGCCCCGGACCGAGCCGGACCCGGGCCCCGCGGTCGCTCGGATCGTAACCTTGTGGCTCTGAGCCACAAGGTTAGAAAGCGGTAGGCCCGATGCGCTGGATCGTCCACGGCGAGCGCTCGCTCTACGAGAGCGACTGGATGAACCTACGGCTGGTGGACGTCGAGCTCCCGGACGGCACGCGCTTCGAGCACCACGCACTCCGCATCCCCAGGGAAGCCGCCGCTGCCGTCGTCCACGATCCCGCTCGCGGCGTGCTCCTGCTCTGGCGCCACCGCTTCATCACGGACTCCTGGGGCTGGGAGATTCCCGGCGGCCAGATCGACGCCGGCGAGACGCCCGAGCAGGCGGCAGCGCGGGAGACGCTCGAGGAGACGGGGTGGCGGCCGGGCCCGCTGCGCCCGATCGGCGCGTACCACCCGCTCGCGGGCGCCGTCGACCAGCGCTTCCACGTCTTTCTCGCCGAGGGTGCGAGCCTCGTGGGCTCACCCGCCGACACGAACGAGGCCGAGCGCGTCGAGTGGGTGCCAATCGAGCGCATGCGCGAGCTCGTTCGCGCCGGACAGGTGACCGACGGCTACTCGCTGACCGCGCTGCTCTGGGCGCTCGAGACCGGCGTCATTCGCTGAGCGTCGCGACCACGGCCTCGGCCACGACGCGCAGCGGGCGCCCCGACACCTGGCTCGCCTTGCGCAGGCGCGCGAAGGCATCCGCCTCCGAGAGTCCCTCCTTGTCCATCAGGATCCCCTTCGCCCGCTCGATCACCTTGCGCGCGGCGAGCGCCTCCGCGAGCGACTCGGCCTCCTCGCGCAGTGCCGCGAGCTCCTCGTGGCGCGCTCGTGCGGTGCGGATGGCCGGAAGCAGGTCCGACTCGCGAAACGGCTTCACGAGGTAGCCGAACACGCCCGCCTCGACGGCGCGCGAGACAAGCTCGTCCTGACCGTAGGCGGTCAGCATCACGATCGGGATCGGGCGCTCGTCCAGGATGCGACGCGCCGCCTCGATCCCGTCCAGCCGCGGCATCTTGACGTCGAGGAGCGCCAGATCGGGGCGCTCGGCGCGGGCGAGCTCGACCGCCTCGAGCCCGTCGCGCGCCTCGGCGCAGACCTCGAAGCCGGCGGCCTCGAGCAGCTCGCGCAGGTCGAGCCGGATGATCGTCTCGTCCTCCGCGACCAGGATGCGCAGGCTCACCCGCAGGAGTCTAGGCCGGACCGGTCCCGAACCCGACGACGGCGCCGACGACGAGGTACGAGAGGCCCTCGTCGCCGGCGATCACCTGCCTCGTGGCCTCGGGCGCGACGAGCACGTAGAGGCCGGGCTCGAGCGGGAGCTCCGAGCCGTCGACGCGGATCATCCCGCTGCCGCGCAGCCCGACGTAGACCTCCTCCTGGCGCGACTCCCGCTCGTCGTGCTCCTTCCCGCTCTCGCCCGGCTCGTTGTCGAACTGGTTCAGCTTCACCGCCTGCGCGTTCAGCGCCTGCGCGATCGCCTTGCGGCGCCGGGTGCCGAAGGCCGCCACGGTGAGGAACGAGTGGCTCACTCCTGCTCGTCGGTCACCAGGGTCTGCGCGAGCATGAACGGGTTGCCGTCGGGGTCGAAGAAGGTCGCCAGCTTCACCATCCCGCCGACATCCTGCGTCTCGCCGTCGAAGCGGACGCCCTTCGACTCGAGGTAGCCCCGCGCCGCCTCGATGTCCGTCACGCCCCAGGTCGGCGTGCAGCCGCTCACCTGCGGGTCCTCGACCTGGCCGAGCCCGAGCGAGACGCCGGTGATCGGCGACTGCACCTCGCACCAGCCGTACTCGTCGAGCTTGTACGTCAGCTCGAAGCCGAGCATCTCGCGGTACCACTCGATCGAGCGGTCGAGGCTCGAGACGTTGACCGAGATCACGAGAACCTTGTCGTACTCGAACGGAACGGACGGCGCCGCCGTCCCTGTCGCTGTCTGCTCGCTCACTGCGCCCTCCTTGACGTAGACTGACTATCCGGTTCGACTTTTATACTACAGATACTTTCCGTGTCAACTCTCGTCGGTCTCTTCCACCACCGCTGGTCGGCTCCGATCCTGGCAGAGCTCCATCGTGGCGCAGGCAGCCGGTTCGTCACGCTGGCGAACCGGCTCGGCCTGAGCCGCGAGTCGTTGAGCCGGACGCTGACGGCGCTCATCCAGCAGGGTCTGATCGCGCGCAACCCCGGCTACGGCCACCCGCTGCGGCCGGAGTACATCCTCACGGACGCGGGAGCGCAGCTCGGGCCGCCGTGCCGGGAGATGGTGGAGGCGCTCGACCGGCTCGGGCTCGAGCACGTGGGCCTGAAGAAGTGGTCGATGCCGACCCTGTTCGCGCTCGCCTCGCGGCGCCGCTCGCAGCGCTTCTCCGAGCTGCAGGCGGCGTTGCCGGGCATCACCGGCCGGGCGCTCGCCTTCGCGCTCAAGGACCTCGTCGCGGCCGGGCTCGTCGAGCGGACGGTCACGGAGGACTACCCGCCGGCCACCGTCTACCGCATCACCGAGCGTGCGCGGCCGCTGCGACCGATTCTGCGGCGGCTGGCGGGCGGCTAGGCGGGGAAGACGACCTCCGCGCGCAGGCCGTCGCGATCGTCGAACGAGAGCGTCCCGCCGAGCTCGTCACGGACGAGGGCCCGGACGATCGAGAGACCGGTGCCGCCGCCCGCCCCGTCGAGGCCGGAGCCGTCGTCGGCAATCGCGAGCACCACGTCTCCGCCTCGCCGGGCCAGCTCGATCCGGACGGTCGAGCCGCCGTGCTCGAGCGCGTTCTGGAGGAGCTCGCTGAAGACGAGCGCGAGCGCCGTCGCCCGGTTGCCGGCGAGCGACACGGGCGTGAGCTCGGCGTCGACCCGCTTGGCGGCCCCCAGACCCTGGACGAGCATCGCCCGCAGGCGGTCGAGCAGCTCGGCCAGCTCGACGTCGTCGTCGTGGCGCTCGGTCAGCACCTCGTGGACGGCGGCGATCGCAAGGATCCGGTTGACGGAGTCGTCGAGAGCCTTGCGCGGCTCGATCGCGTCGGCGGACCGCGCCTGCAGTCGAAGCAGCGACGCGACGGTCTGCAGGTTGTTCTTGACCCGGTGGTGGATCTCCTGAGCCAGCACGCCGCGCATGACCGCGCGCCCGTGCTCGAGCGCGACGGCCGCGTGGTGCGCGATCGAGGTGAGCAGCGCCCGCTCCTGTTCGGTGAACGGCGTGTCGCGGTCGCAGACGAGCTCGCCGATCTGACGGCGCTTCCAGCGGAGCGGCAGGCGGACTGCAAACATGCCCGCCCGGCCCTCGGGCCACGCGATCTTCCCGTCCTCGAGGACGAGCGCCGCGCCGGTCGCGTGCAGCGACTCCATCGTCGTCTTCACGATCGCCTCGAGCGACTCCTCGAGGTACAGCGACTCCGACACTGCCTCGGAGATGCGTGCCAGTGCCTCGAGCTCGGCGACACGCCGCTGCGCGCGCTCGTAGAGCTTCGCGTGCTCGATGGTCTGCGCGACCTGAGAGGCGATGGCCACGAGGAGCTCGACCTCGGCCTCCGTGAATGCGCGAGGCTCGCGCGTCCGGACGTTGAGCGCGCCCTCGAGCGCGTCCCTGGCCAATATGGGCACGGCGAGGATCGACTCGTACTCGTCCTCGGGCAGGTTCGGGAACTGCTTGAAGCGCGGATCTAGGTGCGCCTGCTCGGCGAGCATGACCGGCGCACGGTCGGCGGCAGCGACGCCCGTGATCCCCTCTCCGGGCCGCATGCGCGGCGTGCGGGTCAGTTCCTCGACGCGCGTGCCGTGGGTTGCGCGCAGGACGAGCTCGTCGGCGCCCTCGTCGTACAGGTAGACGA
>JBOHAW010000261.1:0-6121 GCA_050697975.1 Gaiellaceae bacterium | reverse complement strand
GCCCGTCGACGCTCCGTTCCTTCCGGCGCACGCGCCCGCACCGGGGGTCGCGCCCGGGCCGCCGAGCGCCGCCGCGGCGCCGAGCGAGCCTGCCCAGGCACCCCTGCCTGCGAGCCTCCCGACGCCGGCTCTGCCTGCGCTCGACGTCCCCGCCGTACCCGTCCCGGCGCCGCCCGTCCCTCTGCCGCCTGTGCTGGCGCCGCCGGCAGCCGCCCTCCCGTCCCCGCCGACGGTGCCGCCCGTCGCGCTGCCGCCGCTGCCATTGCCTCCGCGTCCCCCGCCCGCGTCGCCTGTCGTGCTCGGGCTTCCCTGAACGAGAAAAGGGGGCGCTACCGCGGTCCTCGCCTTCCTAGCAGGTCGACAACCACGGAGGGTGCGCCCCCTCCTCTTCCTGAGAGTCACTGAGGGTGGCGATCCTTTCTCGGACACGAAAAGAGAGGGGCGGCCTGTGCTGCCGACCGCCCCTTCGCTCCCGACGCCTGTTGCCGCCCCGCTCCTTCGAGTTTCGACGGGGCCCGGCTCCAAGGGGAAGGGGGAGAGCCGGGCCCCGGACGGTCGCCGAGGTGGGCCTGGCTAGAGGCCCGTCAAGCGATCGGCGTCCAGTCCTGTGAGTTGTGGCGGCGGCAGCTCCGGACGGCGACGTCGGGCGGACCGAGGCGTGCAGCGTCAAAGAACCCGTCCATCCGAGCCCTCCAATGAGACCCCCGTCCCGGGGAGCCTCGGATCGATTGTCGACCTGCTAGGAACCCGACAGCTACCCGCGCGCCTCGATTCGAAACGGGGCGAGGAGACGCCGGGACGGGCGCTGAAGGACCATGAAGACGAGGGCGCGGGCCCGCGGCGTCGTCCTCCCAGCAGGCCGAGCGACCGCGGATCGCGCCCTCGAGAATGTCTTCGCGGGCCGACCCCGAATGGACTGCGCCGGCCGCAGCCCATGCGGGGTGCGGCCGGCGCAAAAGGGGGGTCCTAGTTGCCGTCCGAGAAGCCCCGATGGGGGCCGTTCCCGTCCGAGAAGCCGTAAGAGGGCATCGAAGCCGAGTTGCCCTGACCCTTTCCGGGGGGCTTGTTGCCATTGCCGGCAGCAGCCGCCTGTGCAAACAGGAGGGACAGTGCCATAACGCCGAGTGTGACTTTCCGCAGCAGAGGGATCACCTCCCTTCCTTCCTAGAAGCGCACGTCTTGCAGGGTCTCGGCGGAGCGCCGGTAGAGCGCGGCGGCCGCCGTGTCGTTTCCGCGCCGTGAGGCCAGGTCGCCCTGGGCGGTCCACACGAGCGCACGATGGCTTGCGGATGAAAGCTGGGCCATGGTCGAGTCGGCCTGCCCGAAGATCTCCTCGGCCTCGTCGAGCCGGCCCTGCTCGAGCAGGGAGCGGCCGAGCACGACCTGCGCGCTGCCGATCTCGTCCAGGAAGTCGTCGCGGTCCGCGAGCAGCTCGAGCGCGTGGCGCGACTGCTGCTCCGCCAGTCCCAGCTCGCCGCTGCGCAGATGCACCTGGGCGAGGGACGAGACGGCCTGCGCCGCGTCGGCGTCGTTGCCGATCTCGAGCGCCACGCCGAAGGCGTCCTTGAGCAGGGCGATCGCCTGCTCGGGCCGGCCGAGCAGGAAGTTGAGGCCGCCCAGGTTGTTGAGCAGGCGTCCGACGTTCTGGCGGTCGCTGACAGACTCGTAGAGCGACTTCGCCTGCTCGGCGTACGAACGGGCGCGAAGCCAGTTCCCGCCGCGCTCGGCGACGATCGACGCCTGGAAGTAGGCGTGTGCGACGGTCTGGTTGTCGGCCAGGCCGTCCGCGAGCTCGAGCGCGAGCTCGATGTCCTCGCGAGCGGCCTCCCAGTCGCGCTGGCGCCGGTAGCACCGCGAGCGCCACTGGAGGATGTCGGAGCGCAACCGGTCCGAGGGGAGCGGGCAGCTCTGGGCGAGCCGGAGCGCCTCCGCGAAGAGGGCGACGGCGGTGCTGATGGAGGAGAGCTTGTAGCGGCAGCAACCGAGCCGGAACAGCACGTCGGCGCGCTCCAGGTCGGTGAACTCGTCGCCCTCGGCAAGACCGCGCGCCCGCTCGAGCAGCTCGATGGCGGGGCGCACCTCCCCGAGGTACAGGCGTGCCCAGCTCTCGGCCATGAGGGCGCGGAGCTCGAGGTCAGTAGCCTCGGGCGAGGCCTTGACGTCGGCCAGGATCTCGAGGGCCTCGGGGTACTGCGCCGACTCGACCGCGGCCTCGGCCCGGCTGATCGCGGCGTCGTGGCGCCCGTACTCCTGCGACGAGGTGCCCTGCTCGAGGTAGTGGACGTCGACGCCGAGGCGCTCGGCCAGCCACTGCACCATCTCGGGGGTCGGCCTGGCCTTGCCGCGCTCGATCTGGCTGATGTACTCCTTCGAGACCCGGTCGCCGGCGAGGTCGGTCTGCGTGAGCGCGAGCGCGGCGCGCAGCTGGCGCACCCGGACACCGAGATGCTGGCCCGCGCGCGGCCGTGCTGCGGGGCCGGCAACGGGAGCGGCGGTGGGGGCGGCTGTGCGGAGGGTCGTGACCATCGGCTCGCGCCGCAGGAGAAAGAAATGAGCGAGGAGGTCGGCTGCGGCCCCCGACCTCCCTTTTCGCTCACAGGGTGCATCGGAGCGGTGCCCGCACCTGCCCATGCCTGAGAAGGGGGATGCGCATGCCTGGAACGAGTGAAAAGTGAACGGCCCGTGTGAACCACCCCCCGGGGGACGAGTCAACGGCCCCGCCGGGTCGAAGATGGGCTTGCGACTTCGGAGGACCCCCATGCGGCGGGGCCCCCTGGAAATCGGGCCCCGATGCGGCGGGGGCCCGACGATCGCTCTGAGGCGGAGCTCATGCGGCGAGCTTCGCCTCTCTCTTTGCTTCCTGCGCCGCAACCCGGCCTGCGCGTACGAGCTCGTGACGCCGACCATGCGCGGCGGCTTCACGCGCGAGCAGTGGGCGAGCGGCGAGATCCCGATGCAGGCGGCTCCGACCCGCTTTCCGGAGCGGCTGAAGGCGCAGGTCATCCCGCGCGTCCGGCGCCCCTCTCGGCAGAGCGCCTGGGTCGTGCTCGAGTCCGCCGACCACGGCCGGGCGGTGTTCGAGCTCGTGATCGTGAAGCGCGGCGGGCGCTGGCTCGTCGACGACTGGGGCCCCGTGCCCGCGTTCGCCGCCGAAGCGTAAGAATCCCTGCGTGGCGTTCCTGCGCCTGATCGAGGTGTCCGAGGCGACCGGCGCGCTCAGGCGCGAGTACGACGCGGCGATCGCGCGCGCCGGCAAGGTCTTCAACATCGTCAAGGCGATGAGCCTGCGTCCGAGCGTGCTGCGGCGCTCGATGGAGCTCTATCTCGCGATCATGTTCGGCTCCGCGGAGCTCAGCCGCGCAGAGCGCGAGTTGCTCGCCGTGGTCGTCTCGCGCGCGAACGACTGCCACTACTGAATCCGCTCGCACGCAGACGACCTCCGTGCCGAGGGCGCACCCGACGGGCTGGCGGAGCACGCCGCTCACGACTACCGCGGCGCCGACCTGGATCCGCCCGTGCGGGCCCTCTGCGACTTCGCCGTCCGGCTGACGGTCCAGCCCGCTGCGGTCGGGATCGAGGACGTGGAGACCCTGCGGGCGCACGGCTGGAGCGACGCGGCCGTGCACGACGCGATCCAGGTGATCGCCTACTTCAACTACATCAACCGCGTGGCGGAGGGCGTCGGGATCGAGCCGGAGCCGGACTGGCGCTAGTAATGCCCCTAGACTAGAGCACGACGTCGACGGTGCCCGACGGGAGCGCGCGCGGCTTGCCGGCCACGGTGACGACCACGTTCGCGGCCGCTCCGAAGCGGATCCAGACAGGCCCGGGGGCAAAGCGGACGGCGCTGCCCTGCGCGAGCGTTCCCTCGTACATGATCGGACCGGTCGACGAGCCCTGACGCACCTGGAGCCAGCAGTCGCCGGTGCGGGCGGCCACGACGACCCCCGCCGGAGCTGCCGGGGCTGTGGCCAGTGGGGACGATGCGGGTCTGGACGCCCGCGGTCGAGGAGCGGGCGCCGCCGGCTCGGGCGCCGCCGGCTCGGGCGCGGAGGCCACGTCTGTCGTCCGCGTCGCGGTCGGGGCGGTCGTGACGGCGGTCGGCTCGTCCACCGGGGCATCGCGGACGAAGGAGCCCGTCGCGAGCAGAACGGTGAAGACGGTCACGGCGAGGCAGCCGAGGACGAGCGACACGACCGCGAGCTCGACGACGCTCCTCCTCACCGGCCTCAGTTCGCCGGAAGGCGGCGAATACCCTTCCCGGCCATCAGTCTCACTCGGCGACCCAGTCGCGGGTCAGGTAGAGCCAGAAGGCGAGGCCCGCGTACTCGCGATAGCGGCGGAAGCGGCGCTCGATCGTCCGGTCCGCCACCTGCTTGCTGCCGAGGAGGCTCGCATACTTCGGCCGCGTCCAGGAGTCCAGGATCAGCCGCGAATAGCGGCCGAGCAGCATCATCACGTGGGCGGCGGCGTACGGACCGACGCCCGGAAGCGCGAGCAGGCGCGCCACGACCTCCTCGTCGGGGACGTCGGTCCGTCCGTCGAGCTCCTCGAGGTCGAGCGAGCCCTCGGCGACGGCGGCCGCGATCGCCCGCAGGTAGGGGCCCCGGTAGCCGGTGCGGGCGACCTCGCGGTAGAACTCCTCGCCCGCCTCGGCCATCGCGCTCGGGGTCGGGAACGCCCGCTCTCCGTCGCCCTCCACGCCGAGATTGTCCACGAGCGCGCGCACCATGCGCACGGTCCCCGACCACGCGCAGTTCGTCGTGCAGACCGTCTTGACGACGTCCTCGAATACCGTGGGGCTGCGCAGCATCCGGCCGGCGCCGGCCGCGACCCAGGCGAGGTCGGGATCGTCCGCGACGAGCGCGTAGAAGCCGGACAGGTCCTCGTCCAGTCGCAGCATGTGCCGGACGGTCGACCGCACGGCTGTGCGCTCGGTCGCCGCCGCCTCCCGGCCGTGGAGGGAAACCCGCGCGTGGCCCGGCCTGCCCTGCGCGATCCGCACCATCCGGGCGGACCCGTCCACGGCGAGCGTGACGTCGAGCGTGCGCGCCTCCTCGTCGACCGTCGCGGGCGGCAGCTCGGCGACGCCGTGAGAGGCGAGCGTGCGCCAGAGGTCGACCGGCTCGCCGCCCGCGCCGACGAGCTTCAGCTCGAGCGGCCGGCTCGCACGATGTCGCCTGGGCGCCGAAGCGTGCATGGACCAGGCCACCTTAGCCCGGCTCGCCGCCCGGCCCGCGGCACCGGTGCCCCTCAGGCAATACACGCCTGCCTCTGGCCCGCGATCACACGGCGCCAGGAGCCACCCCCGCCCTTGCGAAGGCTCCCGAGCCTTGGCCGCGGGCGGGTGCGCCCCCTGGCTTGGTGCTCGCGACCCAGAAGCGGGGCAGCATTACCTGAAGGGGCACTAGAGTCGGCCGCGTGGCGATCCTCGGGATCGACGTCGGCGGCACGTTCACCGACGCCGTCCTGCTCGACGGGGGCAGCCTGACCACGGCGAAGGTCCCGACGGCGGAGCGCCAGGAGGAGTCGGTGCTCGCGGCGGCGCTGGCGGTCGGCGCCGCCTCGGTGGAGCGGTTCACGCACGGGACGACGATCGCGACGAACGCGCTGCTCGAGCGCAAGGGCGCGCGCACGGCGTTCGTGACGACGGCCGGCTTCGAGCACCTGCTCCACCTGCGCCGGCAGAACCGCGCGCACCTCTACCGGCTGTGCGCGGCGCACCCGGACCCGCTCGTGCCGCTCGAGCGCTGCTACGGCGTGGACGAGCGGATCGGCCCGGATGGGGTCGTCCGCCCGCTCGAGCTGGGCTCGCTGCCGGCGCTCGACCCCGCCACCGAAGCCGTGGCCGTGTGCCTCCTGTTCGCGTTCCGCGACCCGAGCCACGAGCGCCTCGTCGCCGAGGAGGTGCGGCGGCGCCTGCCCGCTGCCCACGTCGTCGCGTCGCACGAGGTGGCGCCGGAGTTCCGCGAGTACGAGCGGGCGTCGACGGCGGCGGCGGACGCCTACCTCGGGCCGGCGGTGGCCCGCTACCTGGGCGCGCTGGCCGCGCTCTGCCGGGCGGCTGGTCTGCCTGAGCCGCTCGTCCTGCGCTCGTCCGGAGGTGTGGCGACGCTCGAGG
>JBOHAW010000260.1:0-15428 GCA_050697975.1 Gaiellaceae bacterium | reverse complement strand
GGCGGCGGCGGCGAGGTCGGCGGAGGCTGCGGCGGGGGCGGCGGAGTGGCCGGGGGGTCCGGCGGTGGCGGCGTACCGGGAGTCGGTCCAGGCCGCCGGCGCGCTTCGCGTCCCGACGTGCTGCTCGCGCCGGAGGGCTGGCCCGCGGGTCGCCCGGCCGATGGTCGCGACGAGCGGGCGCCCTCGTCCAGGCGACCGCTGCCGGTGGAGCCGGGAAGGCCGGATGAGGAAGACGTGCGCGAGCCGGCGTCCGTCGCGCGGGGCCTCGAAGCCCCCGCCCGGCCTGTCGGCTGCGCCCGCGTGAACGGCGCGGCGACGACGTCGCCGCTGCTCACGGCCGGAGGCACCGACAGCGGCGCCAGTCGTTCCTCCTGGTCGCCGAAGACGAGCCAGGGCAGGATCAGCGCAGCGACGAGCGCGGGTGCTGCGATGAGTCGTGCGACTGTGCTAGGAAAGGTCGCTGCTCTTTCGCCGGGCCCTGTGCCGCAACAAGGCAGAATTCAGGGATAGGCCAATAATAGCGGGCTTTTCCGCGTTTGAAATCGCAAGATCCCGGGCGTCGAAGGCCGAAGAGAAGACGCGCTCAGCATGTCACGTCGCTCGGCGGACATTCAACCGCCCAGTCGGCTAGGAAGGCCCGTCGCGCCCCGAGGGCGCCGCGCTTGGGTTACGCCGCGACCCGTTCGTTCCCGCCGACGAGCACCGCGCGGATCTCGAGCCGGTCGTCGAGCACGACGAGGTCGGCGGCGCCGCCTGGCCGCAGCACGCCCGACCCCTGCCGGGCCACTCGCGCGGGCACGGACGTCGCGGCCGCGACGGCCTCCACCAGGGGGGCACCGAGCGCGTGCAGGTTGCGAACCGCCTCGAGCATCGTGAGCACGCTTCCCGCCAGCACGCCGTCGGCGCGCCGGGCCACGCCGCCGCGCAGCTCGACCTCGACGCTGCCAAGTCGATACTGGCCGTCGCCGAGGCCGGTGCCGGCCGGTGCGATCGCGTCCGTGACGAGCGCGACGCGGCCGGCGGCAGCCCGCCAGACGAGCTGCGCCGTCTCGTCCGCGAGGTGGTGCGTGTCGAGGATCAGCTGCACGACCACGTCCTCGCGCGCGAGCGCGGCGCCTGCGATTCCGGGGTCGCGGTGCGCGAACGGCCGCATCGCGTTGAACAGGTGCGTGACGGTGGCGACGCCCCGGTCGAACGCGCGCGCGGCCTCCGCGGCGGTCGCGTTCGAGTGGCCGCACGAGACGACGACGCCCCGGGCGTGAAGTAGGTCGACCAGCTCGAGCGCGCCGTCCAGCTCGGGCGCGAGCGTCATCTGGCCGACCGGCCCGGCACGGAGGAGCCGCTCGAGGAGCGCCGGGTCCGGATCGCGCCGCGCGGAGGCCGGGTGGGCGCCGAGGCGGTCGGGCGAGAGAAACGGCCCCTCGAGGTGGACGCCCAGGAGCTGCGGCCCCACCGCCTCCGACGGCACCTCGCCGAGGGCCGCGACCAGCTCGGCCTCGGGTGCGGTGATGAGCGTCGGCTGGAACGCGGTCACTCCCGCCTCCAGCAGCGCCTCCCCCGCTCGGCGGTACCCCGCGGCGTCCGCGGCGGCGAAGTCGACGCCGCCGAAGCCGTTCACCTGGAGGTCGACGAATCCGGGCACTGCGATCCCGCGGCCGCCGCCCAGCCCGAGTGCGACGCCGGCGATGCGCCCGTCGGCGACCTCGATGTCCCCGGGCAGGAGGACGCCGTCGACGATCGCGGCCTCGACCCCGAGTCTCATCGCGCACCGAGGGTGCGTCTGACGACGCCGCCCGCTTCGTCGAGGCGTGCGCGGGCGCTTCGCGCGTCGATCCCAGAGAGCAGCGACACGATCGCGACCTTCACGTCGCCGCCCGCGGCCTCGAGCGCCGCGTCGACCTGGTCGTCGGACGTGCCGGTCGCGAGCGCGACGGTGCGGCGGGCCCGCGCACGCAGCTTCGCGTTGCTCGCGACGACGTCGACCATCAGATTGCCGAAGGTCTTGCCGAGCCGCACCATCGAGATCGTCGAGATCGTGTTCAGGACAAGCTTCTGCGCCGTCCCCGCTTTCATCCGCGTCGATCCCGCGATCACCTCCGGCCCGACCACGGCCACGATCTCGTGCTCGACGGCCCGCCCGAGCGCGGATCCCTCGGCGCACACGACGCCGACGGTGAGCGCTCCGGCCTCCTTCGCCGCCTTGACTGCGCCGACGACGTAGGGCGTCCCGCCGCCGGCCGAGAGCGCGACCACGGCGTCGCGCGCACCGACGCCCGCGGCTGAGACCTCCTCCGCGCCCGCCGCGGAGTCGTCCTCAGCGGCCTCCTGCGCGACGGCCAGCGCCGTCGGGCCCCCCGCAACGAGCGCGAGCACCTGCTCCGGCGGCACGCCGAACGTGGGGCCGCACTCCGCCGCGTCGACCAGGGCCAGGCGACCCGACGACCCGGCGCCCACGTACACGAGACGGCCGCCGCCCTCGAGCCGCTCGACGATCGCGTCGATCGCGGCCGCGAGCGAGCGCGACGCGCGCCGCACCGCCGCCGGGACCTTCGCGTCCTCGTCGTTGATCAGCTCGATCAGCTCGCCCGTCGGACGGAGGTCGAGATCGGCGTGCGCGGCGACGCGTCCCTCGGTGACGGGCTCCGCGCGCCCGTCCGCACCGGCCTGGGCGCGGGTCAACGCGTCCGTCACGCCCTGCCACACGATCTCGGCATCGGGGGTCGCGAGCGAGCTCATGTGCGCGCAGGCCTCGTAGCCCCATGTCCAGAGGTCGTCGATGCCGAGGCCACGCGCGCTCGCGACGGCGGCCTCGAAGTCCGGCAGGTCGGACGCCATCAAGCCGAAGCTGGGGAGCCACACCTGCGCCCGGACGCCGTGCCGGCCCGCAGTCTCGGACACGAGCCGCGCGAACCGCGCTACGAACGGCGCGGCCGGCTCGCCGAACGACTTCCAGTACGGATCCGTCGCGAGCGTGTCGAGTCCCGGCAACGCGGCGACTGCATCCCAGTCGCGAACGCCGAGCGCGCCGTCGACGAGCGGCAGGAGGCAGACGGCGCTCCGGCCGCCGCGGCCCTCGACGTGGGCCACCATCTCGCCCAGGAAGTCGACGAGCGACTCCTCCCGGAAGGCTCGCACCGCGTCGGTGAGCGACTCCGGCATCGCCTCGCCGAGGCGAAGCGCGAAGAGCTTCCTGCAGGTGTCGCAGCGGCAGCCCCAGCGCGCCGGGTCGGCGCCGGCGTGCGCGGCGTCGACCCAGTGCGGCTCGTCCCAGAACACGCGGTCGACGCCCGCCTCGACCGCGGCGTCGGCCCACTCGCGGCAGAACGCGCGGTAGTCGGCGTGGTTGAGGCAGGCGGCGGCGACGCGGGTTCCGTCGTCGAGCACCTGGCAGGCGTCGGGACGGACGGCGACGAATCGGCTGTCGGCCTCGCCGCCGAAGGTCCCGCCGAGTCCCCACGGGCTCGCCTGCACCTCCAGGCCGGCGGCGTGCGAGACCTCGATCATCCGCGCGAGCGTTCCGCGATAGTGGGTCAGGTCGTTCTCGGAGACCGTGTGCAGGACGCCGGTGTAGCCGAGGGAGGCCAGGTCATCCATGTCGCGGGCGACGTGCCGGACGATGCGGACGCCGAAGTACGCGCAGCCGAGCGTCATCATCCGACAAGTCTAATACCGGTCCGGCCGCGAGACAACAACTGGTATTGACCACCTGTCCGCGCGGAGGTACGATCTCCGTCCAGCCGGCGTCGAGCCGGGATCCCAAGGAGAGCGGTGCGGCCGGTGAGCGCGCCTCAGCGAACGACGAAGCAGAGCCAGACGCGCGATCGCGTCGTCGACCTGATGGAGAGGCTCGGCGTCGGGCAGGCGATTCCCTCGGAGCGCCAGCTCAGCGTCGATCTCGGCGTGTCGAGGCTCACGCTGCGCGCCGCGGTCGACGAGCTCGTGCGCGAGGGCTACCTCGTGCGCCGTCGCGGCAGCGGCACCTTCGTCCGGGAGCCGAAGATCGCCCAGGAGCTGACCATGACCTCGTTCAGCGAGGACATGCGCCGCCGGGGAATGAGACCGTCGAGCAAGACGCTCTCGCTGACGGTGACGATGGCCGGTGCCTGGCTCGGTCGCTGCCTGCACGTCTCCCCGTCGGAGCGCATCCTGGTGGCGAAGCGCCTCCGGCTCGCGGACGGCGAGACGATGGCAATCGAGACGCTCCACGTCCGGGAGTCGCTCGTCCCGGGCCTGACGCCGGAGGACCTCGAGGGAGCCTCGTTCTACGAGCTGCTGGCGGAGCGGTACGGAATCGCGATCGTCAGCGGCGTGCAGACGATCGAGCCCACGGTCACCAACGAGGAGGAGTCGAGCGCGCTGGGCCTGCCGCTCCATTCGCCCGCGTTCCAGTTCGAGCGCACGACGCGCTCGGAGGAGGGCGACATCGTCGAGTTCGTCCGCTCGATCTACCGAGGCGATCGCTACCGGCTCGTGACCGAGTTGAACCGGCGCGACCGCTCCGCCGGCACGCCGGTCTTCATGCCCCGCGACGGCGCTCGCCCCGCCTGAGCGTGTACCGCGCGCGGCCGTGCCCGAGCGCGAATCGCAGACGGAGGCACAGGCGCCCGGCGCGCTGCTGCTGAGCGAGATTCGCGAGCAGCCGGCGGCGCTCGTGCGGCTGCTCGAGCACGCGGGGGAATACGCCGCCGTGGCGAACGCCGCCCGCCGCCAAGGCCTGAGCCTCGTGCGGATGGTCGCCCACGGCTCGTCGGACAACGCCGCCTCGTACGGCGTGTACGCGTTCGGCCTGCTCCCTGCGTGGACGGCGATGCGCGATTCGATCTCCCTCTCCGTCTACTACCGCGCCGAGGTCGACCTGCGCGGCTCGTGCGTCGTCGCGCTGTCGCAGTCGGGCCAGACGCCCGACGTCCTCGAGTACGTCGAGATCGCGCGGAAACGCGGCGCGTTCACGGTTGCGATCACGAACGAGCCCGGCTCGGCGCTCGGCGAGGCCGCCGAGGCCGTCCTGCCGCTGGGAGCCGGGCCGGAACGGGGGATCGCCGCCACCAAGACGTACACGGCACAGGTCGCTGCCCTGGCCCTGCTCGCCGCCTACGCCGCAGAGGCCGGGCCGGCCCTCGCCAGGGGAATTCGGGTGGTCGCCGATCTGCTCGACGAGCTGCTGCCCACGCTCGAGCGCCGGCTCTCGGAGGTGGCGGTCGCGCTCGCTTTCGTCGGCCGGATGTTCGTGATCGGCCGGGGCCCCGAGTTCGCGACAGCCCGCGAGATCTCGCTCAAGCTCGTCGAGACGTGCCGCGTGGCGGCGGAGCCGCTGACCGCGACAGATCTCGTCCACGGACCGGTCGCTGCGCTCGACGGGCTCTTTCCCGTCTGGGCGATCGCCTCCCACGACGCGAGCCTTCCCGTCGTGTGCGAGGCGGCGGCGCGGGCGCGCGCGGCGGGCGCGACGCTGCTCGCGAGCGGAACCGCGGCGGGCGAGATTGCGGACGCCGCGTACTACGTGCCGGTGCCGAAGCCGCCGACGCCTCTCCTCTCGCCCTTGCTGTCGGTCGCGCCCGGCCAGCTCCTGGCCTGGGCGCTCGCCCAGGCGAAGGGCCTGGATCCGGATCGTCCGAACGGGCTCAGCAAGGTCACACTCGCGCTCTGATCTCCCGGTTCAACCGGCCGCTGGCGGTGGCGGGCGATGGTCAGTACCATTACAGGCCGACCGCGCTCGCCCCCGGTTGCTCCTGTCTCTGAGCAATAGTCGCTGTACAAGACAGGTTGAGCTCGGAGGCGCCGATGTAGTAGAGACGCTCTTGACAACCGGCGGTACTGTGTGCGACGCTCTCCACGTGGCCCGGTGGTATGTACCAATTGGCGACGGCAACGCCTCTTCCGCGCACGGCCACATTGGAGAACGCGCGCGCGGGGCTCGTGCCGGTGCCTGGAGGAGGCCTCTATGAGACCACGATTTGTCGCAGCGGCTGCTCTCGCCGCGTCGCTCGCGGTCACCGCGACGGCGAGCGGCACGATCGCGCGCACGACGACGCCGAGCTCGGCCAAGGCGACGACGCTGACGATCTGGTTGCAGGTCGATGCGCAGCAGAACTGGGCCGACGTCGTTGCCGCCGCGACTCAGGCGTTCAAACAGCAGCACGCGGACGTTGACGTCAACGTCGAATACCAGACCTGGGGCGACCATCTGACGAAGTTCGACGCCACTCTCGCCGGCGGGACCGCGCCGGACGTCATCGAGATGGGAAACACCGAGATGACGAAGTACATGGCGGCCGGAGCGTTCACGGACCTGACCCCGCAGAAGGCGAGCTTCCCGAACTCGAGCACCTGGCTCGGCGGCCTCGCGGCCTCGAGCACGTACCGTGGAAGGCTCTACGGCGTGCCGTACTACGCGGGCGCGCGGGCGGTCATCTACCGGAAGGACCTCTACCGGCAGGCGGGCATCAAGGCCGTTCCGAAGAGCATCGTGGAGTTCCAGGCGGCCGGCAACAAGCTGATGAAGAAGTTCGGCAAGGACCGGAACTTCTCGGCCGTCTACTTCCCGGGCCGCTACTGGTACGCCTCGATGGCGTTCGTCTACGACTACGGCGGCGCGATCGCCCGCTTCCGGAACGGCAGATGGGTGGGCACGCTCGATTCGCCGCAGGCGATCCGCGGCCTCAACGTCCTGAAGTTCACCGTCAACAAGCTCTCCCGCGCGAACAAGACCGGTGACGAGGCGAATCCCGCCCAGGCCCTCGTGTTCGCGAAGGGGAAGGTCGGCTCGATCATCGCCAACGGCTGGGAATGGGGCTACTCCCTCGATCCGAAGGTCGGGAACCCGAAGCTCGCTCCCACGCTCGGCGCCTATCCGATGCCGAGCCACACCAAGGGCAAGTTCATGCCGACGTTCCTCGGCGGCTCGGACCTCGCCGTGCCCGTCTCGAGCAAGAACAAGGCCCTCGCGATCGACTGGATCAAGGCGTTCACGAGCACCGGCTCGCAGCGGCAGCTCGCGAACGTCGGGAAGGTGATCCCGAACACGACGTCGCTCGCGAGCATCCACTCGGGAAACCCGCAGCTCGCTCCGTTCGCGCAGGCGGCGAGGTCGAGCTGGTTCGTTCCCACGTCGCCCAACTGGGTGAACGTGGAAAGCGCCAACATCCTCCAGAACATGCTCGTCTCGATCTTCACCGGGCGCTCGAGTGTGGCGGCCGCGGCGAAGCGTGCGAGCACGCAGATCACGAACACCCTCAACGCCAATCCGTGACCCCGACCCCGGGACGCGCGAAACTCGCCCAGTGAGCGACGCGCCCCCGGCCCCCGCGGCGATCGCCGCCGAGAAGGCTCTCGGGCCGACCCGGCGGCGGCGCCGTTCGCGGGGCGCGCGGATCGCCGGCCGCACCGTTCCGTACCTGCTGCTCGCGCCCGCCACGGCCGCGATCGCGGCGGTGCTGGCTTACCCGCTCTACCTGCTCGTCGCGCTATCGCTGCAGCGGTACGGACTTCCCGAGCTGATCGCGCACCGGGGTACGTGGATCGGCGCGGACAACTACTCGCGGATCCTCCACGACAGCGAGTTCTGGCACGTGCTCGTCCGGACGATCGCGTTCACGACCGTGGCCGTGTCGCTGACGATGGTCTTCGGCACGCTGATCGCGCTCCTGCTCGCGCGCCTCGGCGGATTCATGCGGCTCCTGCTCACGACCGGGCTCGTCCTCGTGTGGGCGATGCCGGTGGTCGTCGCCGTGAACATCTGGTACTGGATGGTCGACTACCAGTTCGGGGTCGCCAACTACGCGCTCACGAAGCTCCACGTGGGCGACTTCCTCAACCACGACTGGTTCGCGGACCCGGTCTCGGGCTTCGGAGTGATCGTCGCCGTCGTGGTGTGGGGCGCGATCCCGTTCGTCGCGATCACCGTCTACGCCGGGCTCAGCCAGCTGCCGCAGGAGCTCGTCGAGGCCGCCTCGATCGACGGCGCCGGCTCGGCCCGGGTCTTCCGCGACATCACGCTCCCGATCCTGAAGCCCATCTTCGTGATCCTGACGAGCCTCTCGATCATCTGGGACTTCCAGGTCTTCAACCAGGTCTGGATCATGCGGAACAACCGGCCCACCAGCGACTACTTCCTGATGAGCGTCTACTCGTTCGTCGAGTCCTTCCGCATCAGCGAGTACGGCTACGGCTCCGCGATCGCGGTCGTGATGGTGCTGATCATGTTCGGCGTCACCTTCGTCTACATCCGCCAGATGGTGAGGATCGGAGAGGTGCGATGAGCGTGCCCGTTCCCGTCGCCCCGGTGCGGGTCGCGCCGGCTGCCGCGATCGATCGCCGCCGCGCGAGGAGGCGGCTCAATCGCCGGCGCATCACGCGCCGCATCGTCCTCAACCTCGTCGGGCTGCTCGTCTTCGCGGTGATGGTCTTCCCCGTCTACTGGATGGTCTCGACGGCGTTCAAGCCGGGACTCGACATCCTCAGCTACACGCCGAAGTGGATCCCGCGCCCGGCGACGCTCGCGAACTTCCGCGACGCGATCGGCAAGCCCTATTTCTGGGACAACGTCAGGAACAGCGTGATCATCGTCGGCGTCGTCGTGGCCCTCTCGCTCGTGCTCGCTTTCCTCGCGGCGCTCGCGCTCGCGAAGTTCCGCTTCTACGGGCGCACGGCGTTCATCGTGCTCGTGATCGGCGTCCAGATGGTGCCCCTGAACGCGCTGATCATCCCGCTGTACATCCTGCTCGCCCGCACGGAGCAGGTGAACAAGCTCAGCGGCGTGATCGCCACGTACCTGACGTTCGTGCTTCCGTTCTGCGTCTGGACGCTGCGCGGGTTCATGCTCGGCGTCCCGGCGGAGCTGGAGGAGGCCGCGATGGTCGACGGCAGCACCCGGTTCGGCGCCTTCGTCCGGATCCTGCTCCCGCTCGTCGCCCCCGGCCTCGTGGCGACCTCGATCTTCGCCTTCATCCAGGCGTGGAACGAGTTCATCATCGCGTACGTCCTGCTGAGCAGCCCCGAGAAGCAGACGCTGACGGTCTGGCTCGCGTCGTTCACGAGTCTGCGCGGGACCGACTGGGGCTCGCTGATGGCTGGAGCGACGCTGACCGCGATCCCGGTCGTGGTGTTCTTCGTCGCCGTCCACCGGCGCATCGCCTTCGGGCTCACGGCCGGCGCAGTTCGCGGGTGACAGACGAGCTCGGCCGCCTCGCGGCCGCCTGCCTCTTCCCGAGCTTCCCGGGTCTCGAGCCGCCGGAGTGGATCCTGCGCTGGCTCGAGCGCGGTCTGGGCGGCGTCGTCTTGTTCTCGCACAACGCCGGCGACCCCGAGCAGCTCGCCGAGCTGACGGCTGCGCTGCGGGCCGGGCGACCCGAGCTCGTGGTCGCGATCGACGAGGAGGGCGGGGACGTGACGCGGCTCGAGGCGAGGTCCGGCAGCTCGTATCCCGGCAACCTCGCGCTCGGGGTCGTCGACGACGTCGCGCTCACGCGTGCGGTCGCCGGGGCGATCGCCGGCGACCTCGCACGCGCCGGCGTGACGATGAACCTCGCTCCGGTGGCGGACGTGAACACGAATCCGCGGAACCCGGTGATCGGGGTTCGGGCCTTCGGCTCCGATCCGGCGCTCGTCGCCCGGCACGTGGCCGCTTTCGTCGAGGGCACGCAGGAGCGCGGAGTCGCGGCGTGCGCGAAGCACTTTCCGGGGCACGGCGACACGAGGGCCGACTCGCACCTCGAGCTTCCGACGGTCGACGCCGACCGGGACGAGCTGTCGGGCGGAGCGCTCGTCCCGTTCCGTGCGGCGATCGAGGCGGGCGTCCGCGCGGTGATGACCGCGCACGTCGTCGTTCGCGCGATCGACGCCGCGCCCACGACGCTGAGCCGCGCGCTCGTCGCCGGGTTGCTTCGCGGCGAGCTCGGCTTCGGCGGCATGGTGATCAGCGACGCCCTCGAGATGCGTGCCGTGGCGGCGACGGCCGGTGTCGAGGACGGGGCGGTGCGCTCGCTCGCTGCGGGCGTCGACGCCCTCTGCCTAGGACACGACCTCGGCGAGGAGGCTGTGGAGAGCGTCCACGGCGCCATCCTCGACGCGGTCCGATCCGGCCGGCTGCCCGGAGAGCGCATCGCCGAAGCCGCGCGAAGGGTCTCGGACACCGGCCGCTGGGCCTCCTCTCCGCGGGCGGACACTCCATCGGACCCGTCGATCGGAGCGGTTGCGGCCGCCCGCGCCCTCCGCGTTCGCAGGAACGCCGTCCTCCGCGCGTCGCCGCTCGTAATCGAGCTCGTCCCCGAGCCGATGATCGCGGCCGGCAAGCCGTCGTTCCGCCTCGGCGACGCGATCCGTGCACGGTGGCCCGAGGCCGACGTGGTCAGCGTCTGTGAAGCGCCTCCAGACGGATGGTCCGCCGTGCGTTCGTCCACCGCCCGGCCGCTCGTGCTCGGGTTACGCGACGCCGGCCGGCATCCGTGGCAGCGGGAGGCCGCCGGCGAGCTCGTGGGGCTCGATCCCGACGCCGTCGTCGTCGAGACCGGACTCCCCGGCTGGCTGCCCGCAGGAGCTAGGGCCTCGGTCGAGACCTACGGGGCGGGGCGTGTGAACCTCGAAGCAGCCGTGGACGTTCTGGCCGGAACATCGAAAGCTGGCCCCGCAAGACGAACTCGTTCGCCTTGAGCTCCTCGCCTCACGCGCATTCGTGGCGCGTTGGTGTAGTGCGGGCTCAGGGCCGTGTTCTGAGTGCGGGGCCAGTCACGGCACACTCTATCGCAGGTCGTCGAGCGCGCGCTCGACGACGCGCACGGCCTCCTCGGCCTCCTCCGCCTGGGCGTTCGCCGTCTCGGCCTCTGCGGCCAGCCGCTCCGCGGTCCGCCGTGCGTCCTCGGCGTCCTTGCCGGCGCTCGCCGCCAGCCGGCGCTTCTCGCGCGCCTCGGCCCGCGCCTGCTTGACGGCGTCCCCGGCCTCCCGGAGCGCCTGACGCCGGGTGTCCGAGTCGAGCGACCGCGGCGCCGGGAACGAGGCCAGCAGCTCGAATCCGGTCGGCTCGAGGTCCTGCTGCAGCCGTCCGGACTCCAGGAGGCGCCTGCTGCCCGGATCGACGGCGGCCGCGCGCAGGGTGGTCGCGATCCGCTCCGCGGTCGCCTGGGTCGCTCCCGTGCCGCCTTCCCCGAGGACGCCGGCCGCCTTCGTGACGAGCCGGCGAACCAGCTCCTGGTGCCTGCGGCTCGCCTCGGCGAAGCGCTCGCTCCCCCGGCGGGCCAGCGCCTGCTTCTGTCCTTCGACGAGCTCGTCGCTCGCCTGGAGGAGGTCCGCGAGGCCGGCGGGGTCCTGGCGACGAAGCTGGTTGACCGCCCAGACCGAGACGGTTGGCTTGCGCAACGCCGCCACCTCCGCCGCGGCGTCCGTCTGTCCCGCCTTCTTCAGGCGTTTCGCAAGGTCGTTCCGCGCGCTGGTGAACTCGGCCAGCGGCAGGCCGTAGAGCCGGTCGAGCTCCTTCTCGACGTCGGGGACGACCGCGAGCTCAGGCAGCCTCGAGCGCCTCGATCAGCTCGTCCTTCGACATCTTCGAGCGGCCCGAGATGCCCGCCTTCTTCGCCCGCTGCCCGAGCTCCGACTTCAAGAGCCCGTCGTCCTGCTCGTCGATCGCGCTGTACATCCCCACCGGCACGTTGACGGGGCCGAACGAGATCGAGCCGGACCAGATCGAGCGGGCCACGAGCAGCGTGTTTGCCGCCTGCGAGCAGGAGAAAACATCACGCGGTGGACGAATGGCTCATCGCCGCGCGCGACGCCGTCGCCCGAACGGCCGGCATCCCGACCGAGGAGCTCGAGCTCGACCAGGCGGCGATCGAGACGCTGCTCGATCTCGCCCGGATCGCCGCGCACGAGAGCGGCGACCGCACGAACGCACCGCTCCTCTGCTACCTCGTCGGCCTCGCCGCGGGGCAGAAGGCGACGCTCGGCGAGCTCGCGGACGCGGTTCGGCACGCTCCCTCGTAGGCGCCGCCGCGGGCGTAGCATCGGAGGGGTGGACGTCCTCAGGCTGACCTCGCTGCTCGGGAAGCTTCCGACCGAGCGGACGCGCCTGCTCGACAACCTGGGCCGGATCAGGCGCGAAGTCGGCCCGATCACGCCCGAGATCTCCGACGCGCTCGCCGACCACATGAACATCCGGCGCGGCGAGGTGCACGAGGTGACGTCCTTCTACTCGTTCCTCGACGTGCCGGCCGACGCGCTGCGCGTCTGCACCGGACCCGTCTGCGACTGCTTCGGCGCGCGGGCCCTGCTCGCCCGCTTCCAGGAACACGCGCCGCCGGACGCGACAGTCGTGGAGGTGCCGTGCCTCGGCCACTGCGATCTCGCCCCCGTCGCCACGCGCGGGGACACGATCCTGCCGTTCGGACGGGACGAGCCGGTGACGTGGCGGACGAACGAGGGCGCTTCGCTCGGGTTGCAGGAGCGCGACGAGACGCTTGCCGGCTACGAGCGGCGCGGGGGCCTCGAGCTGCTGCGCTCCTCGCCCCCGGGCGACGAGATCCTCGCCGAGCTGAAGACCTCCGGCCTCGTCGGCTACGGCGGCGCGGGGTTCCCGACCGGGGTCAAGTGGGAGGCGGTCGCCCGCGAGCCTGCACCTCGCTACGTGATCGTGAACGCCGACGAGGGGGAGCCCGGGACGATCAAGGACCGCTACGTGATGGAGCTGCGCCCGCACCTGATGCTGGAGGGGATGCTCGTCGCGATGCGCTTCGCCGAGGCGAGCGAGGGCTTCGTCTACCTCCGCGAGGAGTACGCGACCGCGCGTAACCGACTGTTGCAGGCGATCGAGGAGTTCCGGGCCGCGGGCTTGCTCGACGGACTGTCGATCACGCTCGTCGTCGGCGCCGGCGCGTACATCTGCGGCGAGGAGACGGCGATGCTGGAGTCCATGGAGGGGCGCCGCGGGATGCCGCGCCTGAAGCCGCCCTTCCCGAGTCAGATCGGCTACCTCGGCCGTCCGACGCTGATCAACAACGTCGAGACGATCGCGCACGTCCCGGCCATCCTCTCCAGGGGCGGCAAGTGGTTCGCCGTCCTCGGCCGGAACGGCGGCAAGGGGACGCGCCTCTGGTCGCTGTCCGGTGCCGTGCGCCGGCCGGGGTGCTACGAGGCGCCGAACGGGATCACGCTGCGCGAGCTGATCGACGACCTTGCCGGCGGCGCGACGGACGAGGTCGGCGCGATCGTCCCCGGGGGCGCCGCGAGCGGGATCCTGCCGCCGTCGGCACTCGACGTCCCGCTGACGCGCGAGGCGCTGCGCGAGTGGGGCGTAGGCGTGGGCTCGGCGGGCGTGCAGGTCTTCCCGGCGTCGTATCCTCCGCTCCGCCTCCTCGCCGAGACGATGCGCTTCTTCGCCGAGGAGTCGTGCCAGAAGTGCACGCCCTGCCGGATCGGCAACCGCGCCATGCACCACGTGCTCACCGAGCTCGAGCGGGGCGAGGCCGTGATGCCGCGCTGGCAGATGGAGGAATGGCTCGACGCGATGGCGGAGACCTCGATCTGCGGGCTGGGGCAGGCCGCGCCCTTCCCGGTTCGGAATGCCTTCCGCCTCTGGCCGGAGCTGTTCGCCCCGCTCGACGCGGCGGCATCCGAATGAACGAGCCGCCGTCGGTCGCGCTCCGCCGGCTCGTCAACGGCTACCAGCTGGCGGAGTAGGATCGGAGCGGTGGTTGGGTTCACGCTCGACGGCACGCAGGTGAGTGCGCCGGAAGGCGAGCTGCTCGTCCACGCCGCCGCGCGGCACGGCGTCTTCATCCCGACGCTCTGCCACGACGACAAGCTCGACCCCTACGGCGGCTGCCGGATGTGCGTCGTCGCCGTCGAGGGCTCGCCGCGTCCACTTCCGGCTTGCGCGACGCGGGTCACCGAGGGTCTCGTCGTCTCGACGGACAGCTCGGTGCCGCAATACCGGAAGACGCTCACCGAGATGCTGCTCGCCGAGCACTTGAATCCGAGCCCGGGCGGGCGGCCGAACGAGCTGCTCGACATGGCCGCGGAGTTCGGCGCCGAGGCGCCGTTCGTCCTCCCGGATGCCAAGCGGGAGCCGTACGAGGACCGCAACAAGCTGATGGGCTACGACCCCGACGCCTGCATCCTCTGCAACCGCTGCGTCCGCTATACGCAGGAGGTGATGCAGTGCTCGGCGCTCTCGCTCGAGGGCCGGGGGCCGACCGCGCGCATCGTCCCCACGCACGGCCACTCCTGGCTCGACACCGAATGCGAGCTCTGCGGCGGCTGCCTCTCCACGTGCCCGACCGGCGCGATCTACGAGAAGTTCCTCGAGGGCGCGCCGCCCGAGCACGAGCGCTCGCTCCGGAAGGTCAAGTCGACCTGCACGTTCTGCGGCGTCGGGTGTCAGATCGACGTCAACGTCGACCCCCAGACGGACCGGATCGTGAAGATCACGTCCGATCCGAGCTACGTCTCGAACGAGGGCAATCTCTGCGTCAAGGGCCGCTTCGCCTTCAACTTCGTCCATCACCCGGACCGCCTGACGGAGCCGCTCGTGCGCGGCGACGACGGCGAGCTCCATCCTACGACCTGGGACGACGCGCTCCGCGTCGCCGCGGAGGGCCTGAAGGGGGTGAAGGAGCGGCACGGCCCGCAGGCGGTCGGCGTCCTCGCCTCGGCGCGGCTGACGATGGAGGAGAACTTCCTCCTCCAGAAGCTGGCGCGCACCGCGCTCGAGACGCACTCGATCCACTCCTGCGAGGCGACCTGACACGCTCCGACCCTTTACGGCCTGGTCAGGTCGTTAGGCAGAGGAGCAACCACCAACTCGATCCCGGAGATCGAGAACTGCAAGTTCCTGCTCGTGATCGGCTCGAACACGACCGAGGCGCACCCCGTGCTCGCGCTCCGGATGAAGAAGGCGGTTCGCAAGGGGGCGACGCTCGTCGTCGCCGATCCGCGCAAGATCTGGTTGACGAAGCTCGCCAGGCGCCACCTGCAGCTGCGTCCGGGCACGGACGTGTGGCTCCTGAACGCGATCATGCACGTGATCCTGGAAGAGGGGCTCCAGGACGACGACTACATCCGGGACTTCACCGAGGACCTCGACGCCGTCCGTGAGGTCGTCGCCCGCTACACGCCCGAGGAGGCCGAGAGGGTCACCGGCGTGCCCGCGGAGAGCATCGTCGCGACGGCGCGCGAGTACGCGCGCGAGCGCCACGCGGCGATCTTCTACACGCTCGGGATCACCGAGCACGCGTGCGCGATCGACAACATCTGGTCGCTCTCGAACCTCGTCCTCATGACGGGCCACCTCGGCTACGAGTCGACGGGCCTGAACGCGCTTCGCGGCCAGAACAACGTCCAGGGGCTCAACGACGCGGGCGCGAACCCCGCCTACTTCCCCGGCTACCAGGCGATCGACGCAGATTCACGGCGGAAGTTCTCGGAGGCGTGGGGCGTGCCGATGC
>JBOHAW010000259.1:0-7663 GCA_050697975.1 Gaiellaceae bacterium | reverse complement strand
CCGGCGGAGCGCGCAGCGAGCGAGTACGTGCCGCCCGCGCTGGTTCGAGCCGACGAGACCGTTCGCCACGAGCGGCCGGTTCGACGCTGGAGCTGCACTGCAAGACCTGCGAGCGGATGCGCGTCGCAATCGGCGACGCGCCCGGAGACGCGACGGCCTCGGGCGGCCGCGGTCACGCGTGCACCCGGGCGATTCCCCTCGAGGCGAACTCCTCGGATCGCCTGCATTGCCTTCTCCGTGTTCCAGTCGGTCGGGCGCATGCCGTTGATGCGGTACTCGCCGAAGCCGATGCTCCCGCCGGCCGAGTTGCCCGAGGGGACCAGGAGGGAGACCCTCATGTAGGCGGTGCTGCCCTCGCAGAGCGGAAACCCCACGGCGGCTTCCATCCGTGCGTCGTCGGCACCGCCGAACGGCGAGCGCGTCAACAGCCAGCGCCCGTCGATCGTCCCGACGGCGCGGCCGCCGACGCGGTGCTCGACCGACTGCTGACCCTCGGACACCACCGGCCAGTCATGGGTCAGGTTCGCGATCAGCCCCGCACGCGTGTCACGCACCCCGATCGCGACGCCGACGGACCAGTCGTACTTGCTGTCCGCGCCGAGGCTCGCCAACCCGCTCGCCTGGTAGCGAGGCCCCGTCCACTCGCCGCCGTTGGTGTCGTAACAGCAGCCCCGGTTGTACTCGGGGGGAGAGACGACCACGATCATGAGTGCGGGCGAGAGGTGCGCGTGATCGTTGCCGCCGGTCGCTCGCAAGCTGATGCGGTCCTCGACCTGCGCGAGCGCAAGGCCGGCAGCCGCCAGCGCCGCGACCGTTGCCAGAACGATGGTGACCCTCCGTCGCACTCGCCCCAAGACTAGGCCGCGCGGCGGCAAAACGCAACGGCTACGAGTGCTCGACGAACGCGAGCACCCGGTGCCACGCGTCCTCGGACTCGTCGGCGAACGCCTCGTAGCGGCGGTCGAAGAAGCTGTGCGGCGCGCCGGGGTACGTCACGACCTCGTGCTCCACGCCGGCCTGCTCGAGCGCCTCCTCGAACGCAGCGACCTCATCGGGGCCGATCGCCTCGTCCGCCCCGCCCATCAGCGCCAGGATCGGCGCCTCGAGCTCGCCCGCGCGCTGCGTGGGCCCGGCGCTCCCGTCCATCCCTTCGCCTGGGCGGCCGTAGAAGCCGATCGCGCCGGCCAGCCCGTGCCCCGCCGCGGCTGCGAGCCACGAGTGCCGCCCGCCGAAGCAGAAGCCGACAGTGAAGATCGCCTCGCACGCCGGACGAAGGTGCGCGACCACGGCCGCGACGTCTGCCTGGATCTCGTCCTGCTTCGTCTGCCGCACGTGCTCCATGTAGTCGAAGTCGTCGTCCCGTTTCGCGACTCCGGCCGTGCGCCCGAAGTAGTCGTACGCAACCGCGGGGTAGCCGCGCTCGGCGAATCGCAGTGCGAGCTCCTCGTAGAAGCGGTACAGCCCGCGGACGTCGGGAAGGATCACGACGCCGGCGCGCTTCGGCTCGTCGGGCGTCGCCGCGAACGCCGCGAACTGTGCCCCGTCCGCCGACTCGAGCACGAGGTCGTCGTGCGACACGGCTGCGCCGCGGATGACGGGAATCGGGGGAACGGAGTCCAGGTCGAAGCACACACCGCGACGATATCCGGAGCACGGTGCGTAGCGCTGCTACGCGCCGCGCCCGGCCACGGTGCCCCGCTTGTCTGAGCCGCCCCGGCGGCGCGCCAAGTTCCGATCAAGCATCTAGAGTCCCGCGCGGTGAGCGACCTCCGAGGGAAGACCGCTGTCGTCACGGGCGCGTCGAGTGGCATCGGGGCTGCCACGGCCCGAGCCCTCACCGGCGCAGGCGTGCGCGTGGCCGCGGGCGCTCGCCGCGTCGAGCGGCTCGAGGGCGAGGTCGCGCTCGAGCTCGACGTCACCGACCCGGAGAGCTGCGAGCGCTTCGTCGCCGAGGCGGTCGCGCGACTGGGTGCGATCGACATCCTCGTCAACGGCGCCGGTCTCGCGCTCGGCCGCGACCCCTTCACGGACAGCACCGAGGCGGACGAGGAGACGGTGCTCGCGACGAACGTGCACGGCCTCATCCGCATGACGCGGCTCTGCCTGCCGCACCTGCGCGACGGCGGGCACATCGTCAACCTCGGCTCGGTCGCCGGCCGGCAGGCGTACCCGAACGGCTCCCTCTACGTCACCTCGAAGTTCGCGGTGCGCGGGTTCACGTACGCGCTGCGGGAGGATCTGCTCGGCCGCCCGATCCGGATCACGACGGTGGACCCGGGCCTCGTCGAGACCGAGTTCTCCCTCGTCCGCTTCCGCGGCGACGAGCAGACCGCGCGCGGCATCTACCAGGGGGTCGAGGCGATGAAACCGGAGGACATTGCCGAGTGCATCCTGTTCGCGCTCACGCGCCCGCCCCACGTGAACGTGGACGAGATCGTCGTCAAGGCGCTGGCGCAGTCGTCCGGCGCGCGCATCCTGCGAGCCGAGTAGCCGTGGCGCTGACGATCCTCGAGGGCTCCACGTTCTGCATCTGCGACGAGCGCGGAGACATCGGCGGCGAGACGAGCGGCTTCTTCGCCGAGGACACGCGCTTCCTCTCCTGCCTACGCCTGACCGTGAACGGCGAGCGCCCGCTCCTGCTCAAGTCGGACAAGGTCGAGTACTTCTCGGCCGTCTTCTTCCTGCGGAACCCGCTCGCCGGGGGCCTCGCGCAGGACTCGCTCTCGATCGTGCGCGAGCGCTTCGTCGGCGAGGGCATGCAGGATCACGTCGTCGTCCGGAACGAGGGCATGGAGCCCGTCTCGTTCGACCTCCAGCTCGAGTTCGCGGCCGACTTCGCGGACATCTTCCTCGTCAAGGCACGCGACTTCTCCCTCGGCGATCCGCTCCGTGCCCTCCCCCTGCCGCCGCCGGCGCCGTGCAGCTGGCACGGGGAGGACCGGCAGTTCCTGATCGAGGACTCGGACGAGACCTACCCGGCGAGGACTCAGGTGATCCTCTCGCACGCCGGCGACGTCGAGGGGTCGCGCATGCGCTACCGGATCGATCTCGAGCCGCGCGAGCTGTGGGAGCTCACGTTCGACGTGTTCGTGTCGACCGACGGCGACGACGTCGTCGCGCCGCGGCAGGCCGAGCGCCGCTTCGGCGAGGAGCTCACCCGCGTGCGCGACTCGCTCGCGGCGTGGCAGCTGCGCGTGCCGCAGCTGCGCTCGTCCTGGGACGCGCTCCAGCACGCCTTCGGCCAGTCTGTCTCCGACCTCGCCTCGCTGCGGATGCGCGGCGGCGACGGCGGCCTCGGCAAGCTGCCGGCCGCCGGCTGCCCGTGGTTCATGACCGTCTTCGGGCGCGACACGATCATCACCTGTCTGCAGACGCTGCTGTTCGGGCCGGAGCTCGCCCGGACGGCGCTCGAGGTGCTCGCGCAGCTCCAGGCGACCGAGGAGAACCCCGACATCGACGCGGAGCCGGGCAAGATCGTGCACGAGGTCCGCCACGGCAAGGCCGCGCGGCGGTGGTTCGCGGCCTACTACGGCACCGTGGACGCGACGCCGCTCTACCTCGTCCTGCTCTCGGAGGTCTGGCGCTGGACGGCAGACGGCCCGCTCGTGCGCAGCCTGAAGGAGCCGGCCCTGCGCGCGCTCGAGTGGATCGACCGGTACGGCGACCGCGACGGGGACGGCTTCGTCGAGTACGAGCGCCGCACGCCCCGCGGCATCGAGAACCAGTCGTGGAAGGACTCCGGCGACTCGCAGCGCTTCTCGGACGGATCGCTGGCGCGGACGCCGATCGCCGCCTGCGAGGTTCAGGGCTACGTCTACGACGCCAAGCGGCGCTGCGCCGAGCTCGCGCGCGAGGTGTGGCGCGACCGCGCGCTCGCGGACCGGCTCGACGCGGAGGCCGATGAGCTGCGCCGCCGCTTCAACGAAGCCTTCTGGATCGACGGGCGCGGCGGCTACTACGCGCTCGCCCTGGACGGCGACAAGCGCCCGGTCGACGCGCTCTGCTCGAACATCGGGCATCTGCTCTGGAGCGGCATCGTCCAGGAGGATCGGGCCGAGGCGGTCGCCGACGCGCTCATGGGCGACGCGCTCTGGTCGGGCTGGGGCGTGCGCACGATGTCCACGGCGGACGCGGGGTACAACCCGCTCTCGTACCACAACGGCACGGTCTGGCCGCACGACAACTCACTGATCGCCTCGGGCCTGGCGCGGTACGGGCACTGGCAGGAGGCCCGGCGGATCATCCAGCGGATGCTGGCCGCCGCCGGCTACTTCAACTGGCAGCTGCCCGAGGTCTTCGCGGGCGTGCACCGCTCGGAGACGCCGTTCCCGATCACGTACCCGACCGCAGCGCGGCCGCAGGCGTGGGCGGCCGGGACGCCTGTGCTCCTGCTCCAGATCCTGCTCGGCCTCCAGCCCGATCCGCGCCGCCACGCGCTCGTGACAGTCGCGCCCGAGGAGCTGCCGAGCTGGGCCGGGTCGGTGCGGCTCTCGGGCGTCCGCGCCTTCGACCGGCCGTGGGACGTGCGGCTGTGGGAGGGTCGCGTGGAGGTGCGGGAGGCGTGACCGGCGACCGCCTGCGCGTCGCCGTGCTCGCCCCGGTCTGGTTCCCGGTGCCGCCGACCGGCTACGGCGGCATCGAGTGGGTCGTCTCCCTGCTCGCGGACGGCCTCGCCGTCGCCGGGCACGACGCCACCCTCTTCGCCTCCGGCGACTCGCGCACGAAGGCGACGCTGCACGCGGTCTGGGAGAAGGCGCCCAGCGAGTGGATCGGCCGCTCCTACTGGGAGATGCGGCACGCGATCGCCTGCTTCGGCCGCGCCGGGGACTTCGACGTGATCAACGACCACACGGGCATGCTCGGCGCCCTGCTCGGCGGCCTCGTGGACACGCCCGTCGTCCACACCGTGCACGGCCCGCTCGACGGCCAGCCCGGCGAGATGTACGACCAGATCGTCCGGCTCGTTCCGCAGACGCGCCTGATCTCGCTCTCGCTGAACCAGCGCAAGCCGAGACCGGACCTGCCGTGGCTCGCCAACTGCCCGAACGCGCTCGACTTCGAGTTCTATCCGGTCCGGCCGCACCGCGGCGACTACCTGCTCTTCCTCGGCCGCATGAGCTGGGAGAAGGGCTGCCACCGCGCCGTCGCGGTGGCGATCGAGACCGGGCTGCCCCTGAAGATCGCCGGGAAGATGCAGGAGCCGCCCGAGCAGCAGTACTTCGACGAGTTCGTCCGCCCGCATCTGAACGACCGGATCGAGTACCTGGGCGAGGTCACGCACGGCCACAAGGTCGAGCTGCTCCAGCACGCGCGCGCGACGCTGTTCCCGATCGAGTGGGAGGAGCCGTTCGGCCTCGTCATGATCGAGTCGATGGCCTGCGGGACGCCCGTGATCGCCACACGTTGGGGTGCCGTGCAGGAGGTGATCGAGGACGGGCGCAGCGGCATCATCGTCGACGACTACCGCCAGATGGCCGACGCGCTCGAGCGGGCCGACGAGCTCGAGCCGATGGAGTGCCGCCGCTATGCCGAGGAGCGCTTCGCGCCCGAGCGCATGGTGAGCGATTACATCGCGGCCTACGAGACGGCGATCGCGGAGTCGGCGTCCGGCTGAGGGGAGCCGCGCCGGAGGTTGCGGACGTCGCCGGCGGCGAGGACGAGGAGGGTGGCGACGACGACGACGACCGCTGCGCCGACGATCGCCTCCGTCGCCCCCACGGCCTCGGCGACCGGGCCTGCGACGGCCGCGCCGATCGGGATGAAGACGAAGGAGCCGAGCGCGTCGTAGGAGCTGACGCGCGAGAGCGCCTGCGCGGGGATCTGCTCCTGCACCACGGTCGTCCAGAGCACGCTGAAGATGTCGATGCCGATCCCCGCGACGACCGCGGCCGCGGTGATCGCGAGCAGCGGCGCCGGAATCGCGAGCAGGAACAGCGGCACCGCCATCGTGAGGATGGCGAGCGTGGCGACGAGGAGCGGCCGGTCGGGTTTGTAGCGCAGCATCAGCACGCCGCCGAGCACGAGGCCGGCCGCCTGTCCGGCCAGGATCAGCCCCCAGGCGGCGGGTCCCCCGAGCGACCGGTCGGCCACGTACGGACCGAGCACGCCGAACGCGCCCACGCTGCAGGCGTTGACGAAAGCGAACTGGACGACGATCGCCCACAGCCAGGTGCGCGAGCGGAACTCGTTCCAGCCCTCGGCGAGCTCGCGCATGAAGTGCCGCTCCGGCATGTGCAGGTCGCGCGGCAGGCGCAGGAGGATCAGGAAGGCGCCCCCGGCGAAGTACGTGAGCCCGTCGATCGCGATCGCCCAGCCCGAGCCGACGGCGGCGACGAGGATGCCTCCGATTGCGGCGCCGCCGATCTGCGTGCCGTTGCGGGAGAGCCCGAGGAGCGCGTTGGCCTGCTGGAGACGGGCGGCGGTGACGACCTGCGGGACGATCCCGATCGACGCCGGGAAGAAGAACGAGCCCGCCGCGCCGCGCACGATCTGCAGCGCGACGAGGTGCCAGACCTCGGCCGCGCCGGCGAGCAGGAGCGCGGCCGCGGCGATCTGCGCGGCGCCGCTGACGACGTCCGAGACCACCATCACGAGGTGGCGCGGCAGCCGGTCGGCCCAGATGCCGCCGACGAGGATGAAGACGATCTGCGGCAGGAAGCCGGCCGCGACCACGAGGCCGAGATCCGAGGCCGAGCCGGTCAGGTCGAGGACGGCGAAGGCGAGCGCGACCGGTGCCATCGCGCTGCCGAAGAGCGAGACGGTGCGGCCGAGGAAGAGGAGGCGGAAGTCGCGCTCCTGGAGCGCTCCGAGCCGCCTAGACCACCGCACGCCGCAGATCCCAGTAGCGCTTCAGGCCGGCGTACGACTGCCAGAACGGCGCGGCGAGCTCGTACACGTCCGCGTTCGGGCCCTCCGCCGCCTCGAGCTCGCCGCGCGCGGCGGCGATCCACTCCTCCTCGTCCATTCCGTCCTCGACCCGCTCGGCCCACAGGTCGAGCTCCTCGCGCAGCCGCGGCACGTGCTCGCCCGGGTCGTCCACGACGCCGAAGTGGATCAGGGCGAGCCGTGCGGGCGCTCGCCGCTCGATCTCGTCGAGGGTGCGATGCCAGACCTCGACCGAGAGGTCCGGCGGCGGCGAGACCGGGAGGATGTGCCGGCCCGGCTGCATGCGCACGCCGCAGGCGTCGCCGGCATACAGCGTCCCGTCGGAGTCGAGGTAGGAGACGTGGTGCGAGGCGTGCCCGGGCGTGGCGAAGCAGTCGAGCCCGAGCACGCGCTCGCCGACCGGGTGGACGTTCGCCTCGGGCACCGGTGCGAGCTCGCCCCACAGGCCGTCGAAGGCGTCGCCGTACAGGCGGCGGGCGCTCCGCTCGAGCCTGCTCGGGTCGACGAGGTGCGGTGCGCCGATCTCGGAGACGTGGACCTGCAGGCCCGGATGCTCGCGCACGAGCACGCCCGCGGCGCCCGCGTGGTCGAGGTGGATGTGGCTCAGCAGCAGGTGGCGCAGGTCAGCGGTCGCGAGGCCGCGCTCGGCCAGGCGCTGCTTCAGCACGGCGATGTCGCTGGTCGGCCCGCAGTCGAAGAGCGCGGGCCCGCCCTCGGTCTCGATCAGGTAGACGCCGATCACGCGCTCACGCCGTGCGCCCGAAGCTCGCGGTCGGCG
>JBOHAW010000258.1:0-14221 GCA_050697975.1 Gaiellaceae bacterium | reverse complement strand
CCCACGGGCAGGCGCACCTGCCCGAGGACGAGCTCCGACGGCTCTTCCAGGAGGAGGCCCGGAGCCTCGTCGCCAGCCGGGACCGCGCGGCCCGCTCGATCGCGATCCAGCTCGGCGATCGGCTGCGAGACGCGTTCGTGCTCACGCACTCCGCCTCGGCGACCGTACGCGAGGCGCTCCTCCACAGCCCGCCGGAGCAGGTCTTCTGCACCGTCTCGGCTCCGTACGAGGAGGGCCGCGCCTTTGCCGAGGAGCTGCGCGGAGCCGGCCTCAACGTCGAGCTCGTCGAGGACGACGACGCTCCGGCGGCGCTCATGAACGCGTCCGTGCTGCTCGTCGGCGCCGACACCGTCTTTCGCGACGGCGCCGTCTGCAACAAGATCGGAACGCGCCGTCTGGCCGAGGCGGCCGCCGCGCAGGGCGTGCCCATGATCGTGGCCTGCGAGACGATCAAGCTGGCGCCGATCGACGCCGGCGAGCTGGCCGAGGACCAGGAGCTCTTCGACGTCACGCCCGCCGACCTCGTCGACGAGGTCGTGACCGAGGAGGGAACCGTCAGCGGAGACGGGGTCCGGCCGCTCGTCGACCGCACCCCGTTCCTGTCGCAGGGCTACGCGCTTCTACGCGGCGAGTAGCTCCGGCTCCGCCTTCGCCTCTGGCTCGTCCCGCCGCAGTCCCGGAACGGCGAGGCTGGCGGCCGCGCCGAGGGCGACGACCACCGCGCCGACCCAGAGCGCCGGCGTCAGTCCGTCGCTGAACGTCTGCGCCGTCTCGTAGCCCCCGTAGCGCGAGAAGAGCGATGCGAGCACGGCCACGCCGAGCACCCCGCCGACCTCGCGGATCGCATTGTTCGCGCCCGAGGCCTTGCCCTCTTCCTCGCCCCGCACCGCCCGGAGCACGACGTTGGCGACCGGCGCGAAGAACATCGCCATGCCCGTCCCGGAGAGGATGAACGGCAGGACGAGCGAGCCGTACCCGACGGTCGGCTCGGAGACAACCGCGAGCCAGGCCAGGCCGACCGCTTGCAGGGCGAGGCCGGTCGCCATCAGCGGGCGGCCGCCGATGCGGTCGGAGAGCGCGCCGGCGATCGGGGCGACGAGCATCGGCATCGCCGTCCAGGGCAGCACGCGCAGTCCGGACTCGAGCGGCGAGTAGCCCTGCGCCGTCTGGAAGAACTGTGTGAGCAGGAAGATCGAGCCGAACATGCCGAAGTACATGAACAGGGACGCTCCGTTCGCGGCCGAGAATGCTCGGTTGCGGAAGAAGCGCATGGGCAGCATCGGCGCCGCCGAGCGCAGCTCCCAGAGGACGAACGCGACGACCGCCGCCACGCCCGCGCTCAACGCGCCGAGGATCCCGGTGCTGGTCCAACCGTCGGCGTTCCCGTTGACGAGCGCCCACACGATCCCGAACAGGCCGGCGCTGACGAGCGCCAGGCCGGGCAGATCGAGGGCCTTGTCCGGGCCGCGCGACTCGCGCATCCGCAGCGCGAGCGGGAGCACGATCAGGCCGATCGGAACGTTGAGCCAGAAGATCCACTGCCAGGCGAGCCCCTCGACGACGGCACCGCCGACGAGCGGCCCCATCGCGACCGCGAGACCGGCGATCCCCGACCAGGCGCCGATCGCGATGCCGCGCCGCTCGGCGGGGAACGCGTCGCTGAGGATGGTCAGCGTGAGCGGCGTCACGATCGCGCCGCCGACGCCCTGGATGGCCCGGGCTGCGATCAGCGCCTCGATCGACGGCGCCAGCGCCGCGGCGGCGGACGCGGCGGTGAAGATGCCCATGCCGACGATGAAGAGCCGTTTCCGGCCGAAGCGATCCCCGAGCGCCGCGCCGGTGAGGAGCAGCACGGCGAATGTGAGCGTGTAGGCGTTCACCGTCCACTCGAGCTGCTCGATCGAGGCGCCGAGGTCGACGCGGATGACCGGAATGGCCGTGCTCACGACGAGGTTGTCGAGCACGACCATGAAGAGGGCGATCGAGGTGATCGCGAACGTCCACAGGGTGCGGGCCCCAGCTGTCATCGTCCTCCTTGTGTGTGAGTAGTCACTTACTTCGGATCCAAAAAAAGAGCAGCGATCAACTCTCCCGGCAGCCCTGGACGAGGCGAAGCGCCCAGGCGTCCTCGCTGTGCAGCAGGTCCATGGCGGCCACGACGTTGAGCAGCATCCCCTTGGCGAAGAACGCGCTCACGACGGCCGGCGACTCCCCGCTCACGCGCTCGATCGCCTCGAAGAGCTCGCCGTATCGCCGGCGCACGACCGCGCACACGTCGGGGTCGTCGCAGGCCGCGTACGCCTGCATCTGCCCGAGCAGACGGTTCCGGTCGCCGAGCAGCTCCGCGTAGGCCTCGCCGATCGCCTGGAGCGCTTCCTTTCCGCGCCGGCCGGCCGCGGCGTCGACCAGGGTCTCGCGCGTCTGGATCATGCAGCGCTCGACCGACGCGATGAAGAGCTCCTTCTTCGTGCCGAAGAGGCGGAAGAGATACGGCTGCGAGATGCCCGCGCGGCGCGCGATGTCGTCGGTCGACGTGCCGTGGAGACCCCGAGCCGCGAACTCCTCGAGCGCGGCCACGAGGATCGACTCACGGCGCTCGTCGGCGGTCATCCGTCGTGTCTCGACCTTTACCACGCCGACGAAGTTAGCAGTCACTCACAACCGACGTCAAGTCAGAGAGGCTGGCGTCCGCCACGGCGGCCGCCTGCTCACTTCCGACGTCGGGCCGAGCGAGCCTGATCAGGCGAGTGCCGGCTTTCGCTCCCGGTACCACGCGATCGTCCTTGCGAGTCCTTCGTCGAGGTCGACCTTCGCCTCGAAGCCGAGCAGCATGCGCGCCTTGTCGACGTTCGGGATCCGCAGCTCGACGTCGGTGTAATGCAGCGCCTGGAACCGGATCTCGCCCGTCGCGCCGGCCAGTCGATGGATGCGCTGCGCCAGGTCGTAGATCGTCACCGTCGAGCGCGCGTTGCCGATGTTGAAGCTCTCGCCGACGGCGGCGTCGTGCTCGAGCACGAGCAGGAGCGCCTCGACCATGTCGTCGACGTAGCACCAGGCCCTGATCTGCGAGCCGTCGCCGTGGATGACGAGGTCGCGCCCCTCCAGTGCCGCCTCGATGAAGGCGCGGATCGCGCCCCCGCCGATCTGCCCGGGCCCGTACACGTTGAAGGGCCGGACGGATACGGCCGGCAGCCCGAATTCGTCGAAGTACGAGTGTGCGAAGTACTCGCCGGCGAGCTTCGAGACCGCGTACGTCCAGCGGGCCTCGCCGACCGAGCCCTGGGTCGTCACATGCGTCTCCTCGACCTTGTACGCGTGCGTGCCGAAGACCTCGCTGGTCGAGAACTCGACGAGCCGCTCGAGCGTCGGCTGGGTGGCGTGCGCGGCCTCGAGCACGTTGTACGTGCCGATCAGGTTGACGCGCATCGTGCGCACCGGGCTCTCGCGTACCGTGTCGACGCCGGCGATGGCGGCGCAGTGGACGATGTGCGTGGCCCCCGCGGCCAGCTCGCGGACGAGTCCGGCGTCGAGGACGTCGCCCTGATGGAAGGTCAGGTTGGGATGCTCGGCGAGCTCGGTCCCCGTGAGCGCGTCGCGGTGCAGGTTGTCGAGCACGACAACATCGTTGCCGTCGACCAGCCGGACGGCCAGGGTGGTGCCGATGAAGCCGGCGCCGCCCGTGATGAAGATCCGCTTGCCCGTGAGAGGCACGCCGGCGAGTCTATCCTTGGGCCATGGTCCTCCTCGCAGCCCTCGCCGCCTCCACGGCCCTCGCGTCGAGCCCGGCGAACGAGCTGCGCATCACGGTCTGGCCGGACGGCCGGGCCAAGGCATCGCACCGCTGGACCCTGCGCTGCGGGCCCTCCGGCGGAACGCTTCCGGGTGCGCGATTGGCCTGCGCTTCGCTCGCGCGCAGGGCGAACCCCTTCCGCCCGATCGCGTCCGACGCAGTCTGCACCGAGCTGTACGGCGGGCCGCAGGAGGCGCTCGTCACCGGGCGCTACCGCGGCCGGCGAATCTGGACCCGCTTCGCACGCACGGACGGCTGCCAGATCGAGCGCTGGAACCGGCTGCGGTTCCTGTTCCCGAGCGGCTAGCCCGTGCGCACCGTCCTCTTCGTCGGCGCGGGCCGGCACCAGCGCCGCGCGATCCTCCGCGCGCGCGAGCTCGGGCTGCGCGTCGTCGCCGTCGACCGGAGCGCGCAGGCGCCCGGCCTGGGCGAGGCGGACGTGGGCGAGGTGGTGGACTTCTCCGACGTCGAGGCGGTCGTCGAGGTCGGGCGCCGGCACGGTGTCGACGGCGTGCTCACGGTCTCCGCCGACCGCGCCGTACCGGTCGTCGCCGCGGTGGCCGACGTGCTCGGCCTGCCGGGCATCGGTACCGAGACCGCCCACCTGATGACGCACAAGATCGCGATGCGCAGGCGCCTGGCCGAGGCCGGCGTGCCGCAGCCGCGCTACGCCGCCGTGCGCACGTTGCACGAGGGACGGGCCGCGCTGACGAGGGTCGGCTTGCCCGCGGTGCTCAAGCCGGCCGACTCGGGCGGCCAGCGCGGGGTCTTCCTGCTCGAGTCCGCCGACGACCTCGACGCGCACCTGCACGTCGCGCTCGCCGAGTCGCCGACCGAGGAGGCGATCGTCGAGAGCTTCCACGACGGGCTCGAGCTGAACGGGCTCGCGCTCGCGCGTGCGGGCGACGTTGCGCCGCTCACGCTGTCCGACCGGCTGCGCCCGCCCGGAGTCGGGTTCGGAGTCGGCTGGATCCACGTCTACCCGGCCACGATCTACGGCGACACCCTCGCCGAGGCGGAGCGCGTGGCCGTGCACGCGGTGCACGCCCTCGGCCTGCGGGACGGGATCGCCTTTCCGCAGCTGCTCGTGGGCGACGACGGCGTCGTGCGCGTCGTCGAGGTGGCGGCGCGCATCCCCGGTGGCCAGATGGCCGATCTCGCCCGGCACGCGATCGGGATCGACCTCGTCGAGGTGGCTCTGCGCCAGGCGCTCGGGATCGACGTGCCGGACGAGCTCGCGCTGCCGCGCTACCGCCAGCCTCTGGCGATCCGCTTCCTGACCGCGCAGCCCGGCCCGCTGCCGATCGGCACCGTGCGCGCCTGGAGCGGACTCGAGCGCGTGCTCGCTTTTCCGGGCGTCGTCGAGGCGGACGTCTTCCTCACGGTAGGCGAGACCATCCGGCCGGTCCGGCTCGACGGCGATCGGCGCGGCTACGTGATCGCCGTCGCGGACACGAACGTGGAGGCGCTCGAGCGGGCGGAGGCGGCGGCGACGCTCCTGGACGTCGAGGTGGGCGGATGAAGAGGTGCGTCGTCTGAGCTGCGCCTTCGACCTGGCCCATTACGCGGAGCTGCTCGAGGCGGCGCAGGCGGGCGGCTACCGCTTCGCGTTCTTCGAGGGCGAGCCGCGGCCCGGCGACCTCTTCCTCCGGCACGACGTCGACCTCTCGCTCGAGGCTGCGGTCGAGCTCGCGGAGCTCGAGGCCGAGGCCGGCGCGCGCGCCACCTACTTCCTCATGTCGCGGAGCATCTTCTACAACCTCTGGTCGCCGGTCGGAGAGCACACGCTGGCGCGCCTGCGGGGGCTCGGGCACCGGATCGGCCTCCACGCCGTCTACCCCCGCGTCGACCTCGACGACCGCTTCGACCCGGTCCTCGCCTGGCACAACCCCGATCCCGAGTTCATGCGCGCACCCGTCGAGGGCGCTGCCAACGTGATGGAGGATCGCTACTTCGCGCCCGAGCGCTACCGCTCCGACTCGAACCGGCACTGGCGGTCGGGCTGCCCGCACGAAGAGCTCCGGGCCGGTGCGTTCGAGTGGCTCCAGCTTCTCGTCCATCCGGAGATCTGGGTTTACTCCGGCTCGACGATGCGCGAGACGATGCTCGCGATGCTGGACGCCGAGCGCGAGCGCCGCCTCCTCCAGCTCGCCGAGGACCGGATCGACCTCTCGTGAGAGAGCTGACCGTGCTCGTCTCCGCCTCCGGCGCCCCCGGCACCGCCGCCCTTCTGCGCGCGCTGCGCGAGAACGGGGAGCGTCGCGTACGCCTGGTCGGGACGGACATGTCGGACCGCTCGATCGGACGGCAGCTCTGCGACTCCTTCCACGTCGTGCCCACGGGATCAGAGGCCGGCTTCGCCGACGCGGTGCTCGCGGTCTGCCGTCAGGAAAGGGTCGACGCCGTCCTGCCGCAGTCGTCCTTCGACCTCCTCGGGCTCGCGGAGGCGAAGGAGCGCTTCGAGGATGTGGCGGTGCTCGTGTCCTCGCCCGAGGCGATCCGCCGCTCGAATGACAAGGCCGAGACCTACGCGCTGCTCGACCGTATCGGCGTCAGAGGCCCGGCCTGGCGGCGCGTGCGCGGCGGCGCGGAGGTGTCTGCGGCCGCGCAGGAGCTCGGATATCCGGAGCGGGACGTGTGCATGAAGCCGGTCTTCTCCTCGGGCTCGCGCGGCTTCCGGGTTCTCTCGGCCTCCGCCGACCGGCGCGAGCAGCTCCTCTCGAACCGTCCGGGGGTGGCCGAGGCGTTGCGGCTCGACGAGCTCGTTGAGCTGCTCGGCGACGAGAGCGCGGAGCTGCTCGTGATGGAGCTCGCCACCGGCACGGAGCGCACGATCGACGGCATCGCCGCCGGCGGGCGGATCGCGCTCGGACATCCGAAGACGCGCGAGGCGATGCGCGCCGGGCTCGCGATGTACTTCGAGGCGCTCGACGACCCCGGGCTGATGGAGACCGCCGGCCGGATCGTGGCCGAGCTCGACCTCGACCACTTCTTCAACATCCAGCTCGTCGGGGAGCACGTGATCGAGATCAACCCGCGCATCTCCACGATCGTCTACCAGGAGGATCTGAACCTGCCGTACCTCGGCGTGAAGCACGCGCTCGGGGAGATCTCCGCGGAGGAGCTGGGGGAGCTCCAGGCGCGCGTCCGGCCGACTCGCCGCGTGCTCCGCTACTTCGACCAGGTCGAGTGGGACGCGGAGACGGAGGGCGCGACCATCCCTAACCCCCACCCACCCACGGGGCTGTAGACGGTAGCGGCCAAATCGTCGCAGGGGTGCGACGAGGTCGTGACGATTCTGCAACTCGTTCGCATTCGGCAAGATCGCGCGCATGGCGAGAAGCGACGACACGGGAAGGCGGGCGCTTCGAGTCGTCCACTGTCCGGTGAACACGGCCGGGGTGCCGTGGGCGAACGTGCAGGCGCTCCGGCGCCGCGGCATCGACGCGCGCCTGGTCGTGTTCGAGCGGTACCGCCTCCACCCCGAGGCCGACTGGAGCCTCGATCGGCCGCAGGGCTTCGTGGCCCGCCAGGCCGCCCAGTGGCGGGCGCTGTTGCGCCTGCTGCCGAGCACCGACGTCTTCCACTTCTACTTCGGGCTCACGCTCGTGCCCAAGTCCCTTCAGTTTCCGATCCTGCGCGTGCTCCGGAAGAAGTCCGTCTACCACTTCCTCGGCTCGGACATCCGCGGCAAGACGCCGCAGGAGCTCGCGTACGGACGAAAGGCGGGCGCGCAGCTCGTCGGCTCCTACGACGCGATCCGCTGGGTGCCCGAGGCAGAGGTGATCCCGCCCGGCGTCGACCTCTCCCGCTACGTGCCGGCGCCGGCCGCCGAGCGAGAGCGCCCGCGGATCGTCCACGCGCCGTCGAGCCGGGCCCGCAAGGGCACCGAGTACGTGATCGCGGCCTGCGAGGGCCTCGACGCCGACCTCGAGATCGTCGAGGGGCTCCATCACGACGAGGCGCAGGAGCGCTACCGAGCTGCCGACATCGTCGTCGACCAGCTCAACGCGGGCTGGTACGGCCTCCTCGCGATCGAGGCGATGGCACTCGGGAAGCCCGTCGTGACGTTCCTCCACGACGAAGCCGTGCGCCGCACCGAAAGGGCATTCGGCGTCCGCGTGCCGATCGTCTCGGCGACCAAGGAGACCCTGCGTGAGCGCCTGACCTCCCTCGTCGCCTCGGCCGACGAGCGGCGGCGGCTGGGTGCAGCCGGCCGGGCCTACGTGGAGCGCGTGCACGACGTCGACAGCGTCGCCGACCGCCTGCTCGACCTCTACGCTCGCCTGTAGATGGCCGGCCTCGGCAGCGAGCTCAGGCGCCTTGCCAAGCACTCTGCGATCTACGGGCTGGGCGGCCTCGTCTCGCGCATCCTCGCCGTCCTACTCCTGCCGCTGTACACGAGCTACCTCGAGCCGGAGGACTACGGCCGGGTCGAGACGCTCGTGGCGCTGACGGCGATCCTCGTGACGATCCTGCGCGGCGGCATCTCGAGCGCGTTCTTCCGCTTCTACTTCGACTCGAAGGAGGCCGCGGCACGCCTCCGCGTCGTCCGCACGTCCTTCTGGTTCACGATGGTGAGCGCAACGGCGGGCCTGGTCGCCGGCCTGCTGCTCGCGGACGTCGTCGCCGACCTGCTCTCGCTCGGGCCGAACCAGGACGGCCTCGTGCGCGCCGCCTTCGTCGGCCTCTGGGCGCAGATGAACCTCGAGCAGCTCACCTCGCTCTTCCGCGTCGAGGAGCGCTCGGTCAGCTTCGTCGTCGCGGCGCTGGTTCGGGTGGCGATCACGGTGGCGACGACGGTGCTCCTCGTCGTCGTGCTCGAGCAGGGCGCGCTCGGCGTCGTGCTCGGCACCGCCACGGGCACGCTCGCCGTCTTCCTCGGACTCCTCGTCTACCGCAGGGAGCAGCTCGGCCTCGCCTTCGACCGCGCGCTTCTGCGAGAGATGAACCGCTTCGGGCTGCCGCTCGTCCCCTCGGCGCTCGCGCTCTGGACGGTCAACTTCAGCGATCGCTTCTTCCTCGCGCACCTGGCTGGGCAGGCAGACGTCGGCCGCTACTCGCTCGGCGTGCGCATCGCCTCGGCGATCGTCCTCCTGCTCGTGGCCTTCCGGACGGCCTGGCCTGCCTTCGCCTACTCGATCGACGACGACGGGGAGGCGCGCAGGACGTACGGATTCGTGCTCACGTACCTGCTCTTCGTCGGCTGCTGGCTCGCGCTGGGGCTGGGCCTGCTCGCGCCCTGGCTCGTGCAGGTGCTCGCCCCGACGAACTCCGACTTCTGGGGCGGAGCGCGGGTGGTCGCGCCGCTCGCCTTCGCCGGGGTCGCCTGGGGCGCCTACACCGTCGTCGCGATCGGGGTCGGACGCGCGCGGCGGACGCAGTTCAACTGGGTCGTGACGGGCGCGGCGGCGGCGCTGAATGTCGCGCTCAACCTGCTCCTGATCCCGCCCTTCGGGATCATGGGCGCCGCGATCGCGATGGTGTCGGCCTTCACGGCCATGTTCCTGGGCATGACCTGGCACGCCCAGCGCATCTACCCGGTTCCCTACCAGTGGCGCCGCGTCGCCACGGCGACCGGTACGGCGGTGGCGCTCACTGTGCTCGGGAAGGCGCTCGACCTGCCGCTCGCGGCGGCGATCGCAGTCGCCGCCGCGTACCCGCTGGCGCTGCTCCCGCTCGGCTTCTATCTCCCGGCCGAGCGCGCCCGGCTCAGGCGGCTCGTACCGCTCTCGCGCTGACGTCAGAGCCGCAGGCGCACGACCGCGGCACCGTCGATCGCCTCGGGCGAGAGCACGTGCACCTGCTGAAAGCCCTCGCTCCCGAGCGACGGCAGCGACTGGCGCAGCGCTCCGATCTGCGTGCGAAGAACGCTCGCGCCGATGCGCCGGTCCGGACGGCTGCGGTTGCGATCGCGGCACACGTCCTCGGGGACGTCGAGGACGATCGCAACGGCGGGGCACCGGTGCTCGCGCGCGATCGCGACGAGCGGCTCGCGCCACTGAGGTTCGAGATTCGTCGCGTCCACCACGGTGAGACGTCCCCGTCCGAGGCGCATGCTCGCGATCAGGTGCAGGAGCTCGAAGGCGTCGTCGCTGGCGGACATGTCGCCCTCCTCGTCGGCGACAAGGCCGCGGCAGGCGTCCGACGAGACGATCTCGGTCGGCCGGAAGTGACGGCGCGCGAACGTCGACTTGCCGGAGCCGGAGGCGCCGACGAGCACGACGAGCGACGGCTCGGGCAGCTCGAGCCTCATCGCCTTACGAGGACGCAGCGAAGGGATGGCTGAAACGCGCTACGGCGTTCCGCCGCGCGCCTCTTGCTCGCGCTTCCATTCGAGCGAGACCGGCGTCAGATGCCGCTTCGGCAGGTACCAGCGAAGCGCACGCCCCCAGGCCGTGCGCTTGCACCAGCACGCGGGCAGGCACCCGCATTCACGTCCGCCCGGGTTGTGGATTCGCCTGAGGAGAGTCAGCGCGATGCGCGGATCGTAACGGCCGCGGAAGGTAACGCAGCCCAACTTGCGGGTGGCGCGAAGCCGCCCTCTCTTGTCAGCGTGACGCAGCGTCGAGACACGTGAGGCGGACGTCGGAGTCGGCACGGCCGCTGCGGCCGCGACGAGCCGCCCGTCCAAGGTCCCAGGCCAGGCCGCCTGCTCGCGCACTGGAGCAAGCGTGGACGGCGCGGGATGCCGCTCGGCTTGGGGGAGCACACACAAACTCAACGGCTCCGAGACCACCGGTACTAGTCAGGCGACGAGGTTCGTGCCGGCTCGTCGTCGTCGCTCAGTTGCGCCGAGCCACCCTCAGCTTCTTGGCAACCATGCGGAGCCAGGAAGATGTGGAGTCCAGCGCCGGTCGTGGCGGTGCCTCGGGTCCGTCGGGTGGTCGCCCGAGCACCACGCTCAGTCGCCTCGACAGCTCGACCACGTCGCGCTGCCAGTGAGCATCGCTGAGCATGAACAGCTGGCGCCGGTTGAGCTTTGCCAGGCTGGCAGGCAAATCCTCCGAGTTCGGCATCTCGGCGTTCCCGACGAGGATGGGAACGATGCGAATGTTGCTCCGGAGCGCGGTCTCAAGCTCGAGCCGGACGTAGTCGTGCGGGTCGTCGAGCCTGTGCCGACCGTCGAGATCGCCGAGCCAGTGAGGCCCGATGACGACGAGCATCAGGTCGGCCGATCGCACCGTGCGCTCAATCACCTCCACGAAGTCGGCGCCGGACTCGATCTCGACATCCATGAAGATCCCTTCCGCGCCGAAGCGGTCGCAGAGCTCCGAGTAGAGCCTATTGGCGTACGCCCTGCTGTCATTTCGGCGGTAGTTGATGAGGACGCGCTGCACCGCTCGTCCGTCTTGCTGAACCATGTGATCTAACCATCACAGCCGTGGCGCTGCCCGGCCGCAAGCGCGAAGATGGCCGCTGAGGCACCGATGGCCGGAGTCCGCTCGACCAGAGCTCGCAGCGTCTTCCAGCGTCGCCGGACGTGGGCTCTTGCGACGATCGCCGTACTCGCGCTTCTCACGCTCGTGATCTACGTCGTCCCGGTCCTCATCGTTCGCTCGGGCGGCGACAGCCTCAGTGCAGCCGAGAGGCTCAAGGCCGAGAACGACATCCGAAGCACGCTCGTCCAAGCTCTGGCCGGGGCGATTCTTCTCGCGGGCCTCTACTTCACGGCGCGCACGCTTCAAGTCAACACTCGGACACTCGAGGTCAACCGGGAGGGTCAGATCACCGACCGATTCACCCGCGCAATCGACCAACTCGGCCAGCCGGGCGACGACAAGCTCGCCGTCCGGCTGGGCGGGATCTATGCCCTCGAGCGGATCGCCAGGGACTCGAGGGAGGATCACGGCCCGGTCATTGAGGTGTTGACGGCTTTTGTCCGGAGGAGGCCCGCTGGCGCCTGGATGAGACGACCTCCGCGCGCGACGACGCGGAGCCGGGCGGGGACCCGGACGTCCGCGCGTCGGTGCGGCCGCGCCCAGATGTCCAGGCCGCCGTGACCGTGCTCGGCCGGCGCAATCGCGACCACGAGGCGGGCGGCCACACGCTCGATCTGTCGCGAGTCGACCTTCGCGGTGCGAATCTCCGAACGGCCCATTTCGAAGGCGCGTCGCTCCGCGAGGCCCACTTGGAGGACGCGGACCTCGGCGGCGCCTACGTGCGCGGTGCCTCGCTGCGCAACGTTTCACCTCGACCGGGCGATCCTCCTCGGCGCTCATCTCCAAGGGACCGACCTCGGCGACGCGTCGCTGGAAGGAGCCTCCCTTAGGGGGGCCCATCTTGAAGAGGCGGCCCTTGGCGGTGGGGTGCTGGATGGCGCCGACCTTGCCGATGCGCACCTCGAGCGGGCATTCCTCGGGCGTGCCCGGCTGAAGGGCGCCAACCTCAGCTACGCGAACCTGGAGGGCGCCTTTCTTCACGGCGCGGATCTGGAGCACGCCGTCCTCTATGGGGCTCGTCTCGACGAAGCCGACCTCGGCGAGGCGTGCCTGGCCGGAGCCGACATCACCCGGACTGACCTCAGTCGGGCGCAGGGTCTGAAGCAAGCCCAGCTGGACCGCGTGGCGAGACGCGAGGGCGCAACATTGCCCTCGTTCCCATCCGGCTGAGCGCCGGCGTAAGCCAGCGCCTGTAGGTCGGTCATGCGGAAGTCTCTCGTGACCTTGAGTTCGACGAGAAGAATCTCCCGCTACGACGGCGAACACATCGAGCCGATCGAGATCCTCCTCGAGGCTAAGCCACCAGCCGGTAGACCTGGAAGACCTCGGCGTACTCACGGTTCACGTTGATGCCGTGTGTGCGCGCGATGTTCCAGATGTACTCGGGATCGGCGTAGCGCCGGTGCTGCTGCGAGGCGTAGCGCGAAAGCGCCGCGGTCTTGCGCTCCAGGTGCTGCCGCTCGAGCGCGACGTAGGCCTGGAGTGCGAAGTCGTAGTTGTTCCAGGGAATCTCGTAGCCGAGGATTGTCGTCCGCTTGAAGGCCCGCAGGCCCTCCTGCGAGACGACCTGGTGATCCTGATGAACGTCGTGGTGGCTCGGCATGAAGACTGCTTCGGGCTCCCACTCGTCCCAGAGGTCGATCAGGAGCTCGAGGATGTCCTGGCGGCGCTCGGGGAACGTGCGCACCTCGAAGTCGTACACGGTCAGGTGAGACTCGGGGATGCCGAGCTCGGCGGTCGCGTCGCGCACCTCGCGCGCGAGCGTGTCCGGGGGGAAGCCGGGCGGGAGCGACTTCGTGGCGATCGAGAAGGCGACGTAACGCACCTCCGTCCCCGCGTCGACGAGCCGCGCCATCGTGCCGCCGCAGCCGAACTCGCCGTCGTCGGTGTGCGGGGCGAGCACGAGCACGCGCCGGAGTCCGTCGATCATCGCGCGCAGTCGTATCACGACTACCCTTCCTGCGCACCGCACCCCAATGGATCACGCTGACACCGCTCAACTTGCGGCCGTGGTCGGAGCGCTCGGCGCCGTCCTCGTCCTGCTCGCCGGTAGCCGGGCCGCGCTCCTGGGCGGATTCGGGCTCCTCGCCGCCGCCGAGGCAGGCCTAGGTGCGTCGATCGCAGCACCCGGCGACCTCGGGCTCACCCTCGGACCGGCGGCCCTCGCGCTCGGCGTCGCAGGCGCGGCCCTGCTCGCTGCCGGCACCGCCGCGCTGGTTCGCTGGCCGGCGCTCGTGACGCCGCTCGTGCTGGGGGCCGCCCCCTTCCGGCTCCCGCTCGACTTCGACGGCGGCAACCGCTTCCTCGTCACCCTCGCCGAGCCGGGCGAGCTCGGACGCCTCCTCCCTCTGTATGCCGTTTTGGCGGTCGCCGCCCTCGCCCTCGCCGTCCGGCTCGTCAGAGGTGCGGAACCCGCGGCGCTGCCGCGTTTCGTCTCGGTTCCCGCGGCCGCGTTCACCGCCTTCGCCGCCGTGTCGCTGCTCTGGTCGAGCGACCTCGAGGCGGGTACAGGCATCCTCGCCTTCTTCCTCCTCCCCTTCGCCACGCTCGTCGCCGTCGTCGGGCGCGCCCCCTTTCCGGCCTGGCTGCCGAGAGCGCTGGCTGCGATCGCCGTCGGCCTGGCTGCCGTCTTCGCCGCCGTCGGGCTGTGGCAGGCGGCAACGAGGCAGCTGCTCTTCTTCACGCCCAACCTCGAGGTCGCGAACACGTACGCGCCGATCTTCCGCGTCACGTCGCTCTTCCGCGACCCGAGCCTCTACGGCAGACACGTGGTGCTCGGAGTCGCCGTGGTCGTCGTCCTGCTCTGGCTCGGACGCCTTCAGCCGGTCGTCGCGGCGGCGCTGATCGGGCTGCTCTGGGCCGGCATCTACCTTTCCTACTCGCAGTCGAGCCTGATCGCGCTGTTCGTCGCGGTGCTCGCCGTGAGTGCCGCCGCCGGCGACCGGACCGTGCGGCGAGTGGTGGCCACCGCGGCGGCGGGCCTCCTGGT